>JALHRI010000023.1:26050-32032 GCA_022841525.1 Alphaproteobacteria bacterium
TAGTTTTTCGTTTGTATCTAAATTCGGGTCGATATGCAAATCTACGTACATAATGCTATCTTCACCGGCTGCATAATCTTGTAGTGCATTCCACATACCGCGAAATCGTTCAGGCCCATTCTCAGGGAAACATGTATTTGTTCCGTCAACAGGAAAAATAATATGTGCGGATTCATTGATCATAAGACCAGCAGCTTGCTCCACCATTTCTTTAGTCAGCGGCTTATTAACCATCGTACAACTCCTTTATATCGTTAGCAACAAAGTACCAAATTATAGCTTCTAGGAGTGTGACAGTTTGATGAAGTTTTGATCTAAAGACCAATATCAGCGATACTACTTGGTTTAGTTGATGCATCGCTTACCTGACTTGGGGCTAATTGCCCTAACTGACCAGGTAACGCGACTGCATGGTCTTGTTGAGCCAATTTTGCAGGGTCTTCTTTCCCTAGTTCTGTTAATTCGGATAAATAGTTGTGCTTACGCATTTCAATCCCATTATTAGCAACTTGTCGAACACCATCTCCAACAGCCCTGCTATTATCTTCACTAACACCCGCGCCTTGAGCAGCTTCTTGAGCTTTCTGAGCCTCATTCTCTGCAGCTGCGGCATTACCTGCCACCCCATATTCAATTGCCCTTTCGCGGTGCCCCTCGAGTGTTTCATTAAGCTTATCTCTCGTCTCTTTATCCACTCCTTTAGCGGCTAATTCTTGATCAATATCGTTCTTCAATTTTTGCCATCTCTTATCCAACTCACGGCGCTCCAACTCTAGGCGCTCGGCGTCAGAAAGCAGCTGAACATTGGTTGCCTCAGTACCAGTTGATTTCGCCACCATTTGCTCGATACGCTGCAGAGCCTCCAGCGGTAATGGTCTACCCGCTCGCAACGCCTGCTCTAGTTCATGTAGAAGGCCATTCGCTGCATCACGATCTGGACCATGGGGAATAGAAGCAACCAAGCGCTGAGCCTCGGCAAGGCGCAAGGCGCGATCGGCGATTTCTTCAAAATTATCTGGAATCAGCATTGAAGGCGATGGTGCGGGTGCATTCCAGTCAAATGCGCGCGCCGCTTCGGCTACGCCAAGTACGCCTGGCAACTCTTCTGTTACTGGCGGAATCGAGGGCGTGAGCACACTTGCCAGCAACGCATCAAAATAGGCATTTGGGGCGCCAGGCTTGGCGGCATTGTTAGGGGATACTCCCGCCCCTGCTTCTTCTGTGCGATTCGAAGTCATTCCTGCTTACCGTTTTGATGAGCGGGTTTTTCCCGTCTTACGGTTAGGAATATGCTATTTAGGTTAAGTGAAGGTTAATAAGTTAAAAATAATAGAAATTTTTTTGCATTTTATTGCGGCAAATTGGTTAAAATTTGAGCTAATTTGGTGGGGCTTTTCTCTTATGTCATTGTGAGCATAGCGAAGAATCTCACTTAAACCCCTTAGACTCTTCGCTCACGCTCAGAGTGACAAGCAATACTTACGCAAATAGCACCTGCAACTGCGTGCGGGTTTGGGGTAAATCACGACCGATCATTTCACGCAGATGGTGGCTTAAGAAATAGCCCGTAAGCCTGAGGCCGGCGGCAATCTCCTGCGTGCTGAGGCGAGTCATCACCTCGCCTGCTTCGTCCTGGAGCGGCCGCAAAAACGCAGGCAGAGGCAGCAGTTTTTCGGCGTAGGGCGCGCCTGCAGCACGGCTAACCGCGCGGCCAGATTTGGGGGATACATAGCATAAATCGTCCGTACTGCCGGTGGCAGCGCACTGCGACAAATCAAGCCCGAAGCCAGACTCTTCAAGCAGCGCGCACTCAAACGCGACGTAACTGCACGCAGCCTCATCTGCAGTGGGTAGGCGGCGTAAATCTTCCAGCAGCGCAAGCAAGGCATCGAACATAGAAGGGTGGGCATCTGCCAGTGCAAAACTGGCTTTGATGAGGGCGCAGGCCGAGGCGGCCATGCATAGCCGCGCGCGCTGATGCATCAGTAAGGCGGCAAAGGCGGTTTGGCTTTCAAAGCGCAAACTACCCAGATGTTCCGGCAGGCGCGCCTGCCACACGGCGTCGCCCAGCGTGCCAACATCCAGCGCGGCGTGCGCCGATTTGGCACCTGCGCGCGCGCCTTTAATCAGCCCGTGCATCAGGCCGTGATGACGGCTGAAGGCGTAGGCGATGCGGTCGCGCTCGCCGTAATGCTGGCAGTGCACAAGGATGGCACGATCAGCAATCTGCATCGTTACAACCCCAGATGCTGGCGAATCGCCGGATCACTTTTCCAGTCTTCGCGCACTTTGACGAATAAAAACACATGCGCCTGCAGATCAAGCTCGCGGCTGATGGCCGTGCGCGCGCCGGTGCCGATGGCTTTAAGCATCTGGCCGGATTTGCCTAGCACAATCATTTTCTGGCGTTCATTCTCCACCACGATGACCTGATGAATCGCCACCGATCCATCCTCGCGCGGCTCATAGCGCTCGGTCTCGACATGCAGCGAGTACGGTAGTTCATCGCGTAGCTTGAAGAAACATTGCTCGCGGGTGAGCTCCGCAGCCAGTACGCGCATGGGTGCATCCGTCATTTGGTCTTCAGGGTAAAGCCACGGACCTGCAGGCATATGGCGCTGCACATACGCGGTGATGTCGCCAACCCCCTCACCGCTGCGCGCAGAAATCATGAAGTGCGCATCGAATTTCAAACGCTCAGAAAACCATTCTATTTGCTTAAGTAGGCTGCGCTTATTCGCCAGCGCATCCACCTTATTGAGCACCAGTGCGGTGGGCTTACCCGCATCCATCAATCGCGTCAGCATCGCTTCGGTTTCTTCTGAGGGATTTTTGGTCGCATCATGCATCCAAAGAATCACGTCAGCGTCGGCGCGCGCGCTCCAGGCGCTTTGCACCATCGCCTGCTCGAAGGCGCGCTTGGCCTGAAAAATTCCCGGCACATCGATAAAAATAATCTGCGCATCGCCCTCAATGGTAATGCCCAGCATACGGCTGCGCGTTGTTTGCGCCTTAGGGGTAACAATGGCGATTTTCTGGCCAATCAGCGTATTGAGCAGGGTAGATTTTCCGGCATTCGGCGCGCCGAGCAAAGCGGCAAATCCGCAGTGTGTGGTGGGGGATGATGTCATGAAATCAGGCTAAACCAGCTTATGCTCTTGCACCAGCAGAAAGCGTGCAAGCTGGGCGCGCTAGAGGTTTTTGCTGCGCGCGTTTGACCCCACGGCCACGATAATCTCGTTACGCCTGCTCCACGGCCAGGTGAACGGATCGTTGTAAAAGGCATAAGCGGGGCTGCTGGTGGGCTTGATCCCCTGATCATCCAACCAATTGGTCAGCTTCATGACGTGTTCTTCTAAATTACTCTGGCTCCACCAGCCGGTAAATGTAACGGAGGCGGCGCGGTAGCCCGCAAGCTCGCGGATGGTGATGCGGTCATCGTTCGGTTTCGGCAGCGTTTCTTTAGTAAACGAGGACGGCATCATAAAGCGCACCACCCAGCTTCCCGGCTTGTCTGCACTGGCCTCCACCGTTTTTTTATCCACAGCGAGAGACTGCGTGACCGGCGCGGTCATACTGACCGAGGTCTTGGATACATTGCCGCCAAAAATAAAATCCGCAAGCAGGCGAAAGCCCTTATTCGCGGCATCACCACGGTCACCCTCGACGGTGACCTCGGCAATTAGCTGCGGGGCATAATCACGGATTTCAAATGCGTCCTGCTTTTCAACCACTGTGTAACGCGGAGTCTCGTAATTTTCTTCCGCCAGAGCGTAGGACATAAAACCTCCGGCAAACAGCAACAAAAAGGCTAACCATAATGGACGCATTGTGATCATTGTAGCCTCCTCACTGTGAGTGATTTCGCTATAGCAGAGGAAACATCCCAATCATAATGACAAGTGCGCAAGGTAGCCATGCATGAATCGCAGCGGCGCGCGAAACAAGCATCGCCACAAGCGCAGTGCTTAGCAAAAGCAGTGCGTAAATATTCCAGTGCGTGGGCGAAATCATCACCCCCCACAGCGCAAGCCACCAGGCGGCATTGGCCTTACCAACATCCAACGCTTGCCCTTTCATTTTACCAACCAGCGCCGTGATGGATAGCGCCGCCACCAGCATCACCACGGATTGCTGAATCGCCGGTAAAAAACTTCCCGCATTCAGCGTGCTGATGCCAAGCAGCATGCAGCCGTAAGCGAGCAAATAGAGAAAGGAGGAGATAAAGCCGTGCCCAATCCCAATCGCCGCTGCGGTAAGAATGAAGACGGCGGCCGCGCTCATCGCAATATAGGCCTCGCCCATGCCGTAGGTGAAGTAATTGCCGATCATCACCGCCGCACAGCCAAGCTCAATCAGCGTGTAAACGCTGGGGATGCCTGCGCCGCAATAGCGGCATTTCCCGCGCGTGCTGAGGTATGAAAATACCGGAAACAGATCGATAGGTTTTAACATCGTACCGCAACTTCCGCAGTACGGATGTTTTTCAAACGGCGTTTGCCCGCGCGGCAGGCGGTATACTACCGAACACACGTAATTGCCGATGGCGGTGCCGACCACCCATAGCAAAATCACCGCGCAGATCGCTTCGACGTGCAACGAAAGAAAGGATGCCATTAATTTTGCACAGTGGCTTGCGGGTTCACCAAACCATCGAGATAGCGACCCTGAAAGAGCTGAATACCGATGCCGTGGCCATAATGAATCGCGGTTTCATTATCGCAGCGCGTGAGAATGACCCGTGTGGAACCGCAGCGTTTCACCGCCTCTACCAACGCCCGATTCTTTTCTGAACGTATATCCATATCAGAGTCGGCATTCCACTGAAGTTTAATGAGATCAAAGCCTAATTTCTGGCGGTCAATATGTGGAAAACTAAGATCACTCACCCCATCTAAACACACACGGTAGCCCAGTTTTTGCACCGTATCTTTCGCCAGCAGAAAGCCCGCCATATCGCCAAACACATCGGCGATTTGCAGCTCCATCACCACCGATACTTTGGCGGCGGGTTTAATGGTGGCATCAAACTCAGCAAAGCGGCTGGAAAGCAGTGTGGGAATGTTCACATTGATACTCACCGGCGAGGCGGCAAACGTCCCCGCGCGCGCCTGCAGATGGCTGAGCATTTTATCATCCAGCACCTGGGTGAGATACTTAAACAGCCAGCGATTGCTTAAAATATCCGCCTCCACACCCAGCACTTGCCGCAGGTGCGCGATGTTAATGTACATCTCGTCGAAGACTTTGCGTGCTGCACTACCAGGCGGCATCGCGCAGACGGGCTGGCGGCGAATCGCCGAGCTAATGTCCGACTCACGCAGCGCCTGCTCAATCGAATGCAGGTTAGAGGCATTGAAATGCCGCTCGCGCAAATGCAGGGAAACCGGCGACATCGCCGTGGTAGTCGCCATTTGCGAGACAATACTTGCAATTTCTGAAGGCGCACTCGCCTTAAAGGGCGCTACTGCCGGCGCAAGGGCTTCACTGGGCTGCATCGATTTGGGTATGTCGCGCCCGGCCTGCTGACTTTGCCGCACCCTGCGCACCAAGCGGCGCTTACTGATAGTCATGAACTCCAGCCACTGGACTTCCAGATCATAGCGGGCGGAAAAATCAGGATTCTCATCGCCCTCATCGTTATAGGCGAGCGGATCATCCATAAATAAATAGCGCAGCTGGAAGACCAGTTTATCGTAAAGCGGTTTGGGCACGCCCTTGGCGATGACGTAGATGGTGGTATCATCGCACAGATAAATCGCACCGTCACGGTCACCCAGTAAATCGTTCATTAAATTGATGGCGATTTTGATCTGATATTCGCTGCGGTAATGCTCCATCAGCTTATCGAAACCGAAGCTAAACGCACTCCACCCGGTCAGCTGATCCTGCACGGCATTGAGCAGTTCAATCATGTGGGCTTCGGGCTCGCGGCTGATAATGCGCATGGCTTTAAGCGTACCTAACGTGCTAAATTAACGG
>JALHRI010000024.1:0-2694 GCA_022841525.1 Alphaproteobacteria bacterium
TCGTGGTAGCTATCGCGCATGTCACTGGCGTTAAAGATCATGAGAGGCTCCTATTCTTGGGATAGATATGCAGTGTTCATGCCAAGCCTGATACGCATAGGAAGCATGGTCAAGTGCCCATTTGGGCAAAGCAGCGAATGACGCAAGTTCGCCGTCACCTGCGGCCTTCTTGCCACGCAGGGGTACGCACGCACACCAAGCGCTACATTAAGTACGCCTAGAACGAACTAGGATGCTTTTTTCTTCGCGGATTTTTTCGGCTTTGCAGACGCGCTGTCGTCTTCGTCTTCAAAAAGCTCTTTCACCGAGACTTTTTTCTCGCTGCGCGATGCTTTATCAAGCAGAAAATCGACCGCTTTTTCCTCTAAAATCGGGCCTTTGAGCTCTTCGACTTGCTGCGGATTTTTGCGGAAGAATTCAAACACTTTATCTTCCTGTCCAGGATACATCCGCGCCTGATTCATCACGGCAGCAGAAATTTCCTCACGCGTAATTTGTAAGGAATTTTTACGACCCACTTCAGACAGCACAATGCCCAGACGCACGCGGCGCTCGGCGATGGCTTCGTATTCTTTCTTCAGCTCGTCTTCGTTTTTGTCTTTGAGTTCGGGATCACCGGCTTTTTTCGCCTGCTCTACCTGCGCCCAAACGCTATCAAACTCCAGCTTCACCATTTTGGCGGGAACCTCGAACTTCACGCGCTCATCAAGCGCATCGAACAGTTCTTTTTTCGCTTTGCTGCGCGCAGCACGCTGGTAATCGGCGGCAATCTGGTCGCGCACCGCATTGGTAAGCGTTTGCAGATCGGCAAAACCAAGATCAGCTGCGAGTTTGTCGCTCACATCCGGCACGTGGAAATAGGCTACTTCATGCACCGTAATTTCAAACACCGCAGGTTTTCCGGCAAGGCTGGCGCTGTGATAATTCTCAGGGAAACTGACGTTGACTTCGGTGCTATCGCCTTTTTTAACGCCCACTAATTGCTCTTCAAAGCCCGGGATAAACTGATTCGAACCCAGCTCCAGCTTAAAGCCTTTGGCCGCACCGCCACTAAACGCCTCGCCGTCGATTTTACCAAGGAAATCGATCGTTACCACATCGCCCATTTCGGCTTTGCCATCTTTGCTGTGGGTGTGGCGGCGCGACTGCGCAAGACGCTTCAAACCCTCGTTGATATCTTCTTCAGGCACATCGAAAACATAGGAGTTTACGCTGATACCGGCGATATCAAATGCGGGCACTTCCGGCATCACATCGAAGCTCACGTCAAACGCGAGGTCTTTGCCCTCTTCGTAGGAAGTGATTTTGACATCCGGCTGCATTGCCGGGCGGAGTTTTTTACTATCAAAAAGTTCGCGGATAGCCTCATTCACGCTGCGATCAAGCACATCGCCCATCACGTCTTTGCCGTAGCGCTGGCGCAGAATATTCATCGGCACTTTGCCGGGGCGGAAGCCTGGAATTTTTGCTTTTTTACCGAGCGCCTGCAGCTCCTGCTCGATGGTTTTATCCAGCGCTTTAGCGCCCACCACCAGCGAGAATTCACGGGTTAATCCTTTGGCTTCTTCCTTCACGATTTGCATAGCACTACTACCTTTTTAGTGAGTCAATTGGTTCAATTGCGCGCCTTCAAAGCACAAGATGAGGCCGCCAGCAAGGATTTCTTCATGGGCTTTACGCCAGCTTCCAGGCATTGGTAATCGGAAAGCGGCGGTCGCGGCCAAAGGCCATGGGCGTGATTTTAACCCCCGGCGCCGATTGGCGGCGCTTATATTCCGCACCGATCAGCAAGCGGGCAATGCGCGCGGTGATGGCTGCATCCATCCCCTCTTCCACCAGTTCTTGTACGGATTTACGCCGCTCGATCAGGCCACGCAGAATTTCATCGAGTACCGGATAAGGCGGCAGACTATCTTCATCTTTCTGATTTTCACGAAGCTCGGCACTGGGGGCTTTGGTAAGCAGCCGCTGCGGAATCACTTCGCCGTGCATGCCCAGCCAACCCGCATCGCTCAGTTGCTTGGCTGACGCTGCATTGCGCCATGCGCTAAGTTTATACACGGTAGTTTTGTAGACATCTTTCAGTACCGAAAACCCGCCGCACATATCGCCGTAAAGCGTGGCATAGCCGACCGACATTTCCGATTTATTTCCCGTGGTCAGCACCATATGGCCGTGCTTATTACTAAACGCCATCAGCGTTAGCCCACGCAGGCGCGCCTGAATATTTTCTTCGGTAATATCGGCAGGTTTGCCGTCAAAAAGTTCGGCAAAACTTTGCCCCGCACACTGCATCAGCGGTGTGATGGGCACGGTATGCATTCGTATGCCCAGTGTGTGTACCTGAAGCTCTGCATCTTCCATCGAATGATCGGAGGTGTACGGCGATGGCATGCGCACGCCGATGACGCGATCTGCACCCAGCGCATCCACCGCGATGGCAGCAGAAAGCCCGGAATCAATACCCCCCGAAAGGCCGATGACCACGCCGGGGAAGCCATTTTTTTGCACGTAATCACGCAGACCCAGCACCAGCGCGCGGTAGATGGTTTCTTCATCCTGTAAATCCGCCGCACTGTACTGACTGTGCGCCGTGATTGTACCATCCGCATGTCGCCTGAGCTCTGCCATCATCGCGTGCTCGCAGAAAGCAGGCGCATAAAACGCCTCGGCGTTTGCGTTGCAAATATACGA
>JALHRI010000024.1:2704-31750 GCA_022841525.1 Alphaproteobacteria bacterium
CCTGACCGCCGACGAGATTTACATAAAATAGCGGCGCCTGCGTGATGCTGACGGCGCGGCTCACCACTTCCGCGCGCTCACGCGCCTTGCCGATATGATAGGGCGAGGCATTTTGCACCAGCACGGCATCCACACCGTCCTGCGCGAGCGTGCTGGGTAAATCGCTGCTCCATACTTCCTCGCAAATCAGGATACCTAAGCGAAAGCCGCGAAAATTAAGCACGCGCGGGCGATCTCCGGCGCTGAAGATACGCTGCTCATCAAACACGCCGTAATTAGGCAGGCGCTGTTTGGTGCGCACCAGCTCAATATTTCCCTGATCCAGCAAAAAACTGGCATTAAAGATATGACCATTTTCCTCGTGAAGCGACCCCACCAGCAATGCGCACTTCAGCGTGGAGGTTTCGTTTGCAATCTTCTCAAGCTCTGCCCGCGCCTGCGCACGAAAGGCGGGTGCTAAAATCAGATCTTCCGGCGGATAGCCCGTTAGCACCATTTCCGGAAATACCGCCAGATCCGAACCGCCAAGGGCTGCGTCGCGCGCAGCGTCGAGCACCCGCGCGGCATTGGTTTTCAGATCCCCCACTGCCGCGTTGATTTGCGCAAGCATAATCGTTAGCGATGCGTTCATGCCGCGTTTTGTGCCAGCTTCTGCGCCATGTTGCAAGCCGTGCGACGCGGTCACTAGGCACCGGCGGTCATGCCACAGTTATCTGCCCGATGCCCCGCCACCTTCCCCAGCTCAAAAAAATACTTTACATTGCGAGCAGTTTTCGTAACATCGGAATTGTCGAAACGATCCCAGGCCGTGAGGGGACCCCTTTAACAAGGTGAACCTGGCATGACTTGTCATAAATCCGTCGTAAGATCTTCGGCACTTGGGTTAACAACTCATGAGGGTTTATGACATGGAAGACACCACATCTGTCGCCGCGTTAGCGTCGCTACGCGCGGAACAACCAATCGTAATTTATCGTCCGCACATGCTGCGTCGTGCAGTAGAGACGTTTGCGCGCGGATTTCGCGGCCAAGTTCTCTATGCGGTTAAAACCAATCCCGATGAGCACGTGCTCAAGGATTTGTGGGCGCATGGCATCCGCAATTTTGATGCGGCTTCCTTGCACGAAGTGGCGATGGTGCGCGGGTTATTTCCGGATGCGACCATCTATTTCATGCACACGGTGAAGTCGCGCCACGCGATCCGCGAAGCCTATCACACCTACGGCGTGCGCCATTTCTCGCTCGATTCGGCCGATGAGCTTGAGAAAATTCTGGTGGAAACCGGTGGTGCGGCTGATCTTGGCCTGCATGTGCGTTTGGCAATTCCCAACACCCATGCCGAACTTGCTTTGTCGGATAAATTCGGCGCGCAAGCCGCCGATGCCGTGCAGCTGTTAAAGGCTGTGCGCGCGGTGGCGGCGCATACCGGCGTGTGCTTTCACGTAGGTTCGCAGTGCATGCACCCGGATGCGTATCGTACCGCGATTGCGCTGGCGAAGAAGATCGTCGCGCAGTCAGGCGTGACGCTTGACTCGTTCGATGTGGGCGGCGGTTTCCCCAGCGTGTACCCGGGCATGACCCCTCCCCCCATGCAGTCGTACTTCGATGCGATTCACGATGCCACGCGCGATATCATCAAGGCGCATGGCTGCCAGTTACTGGCCGAGCCTGGCCGCGCGCTGGTTGCCGAATCCGGCAGCACGCTGGTGCGCGTCGAGCTACGCAAGGGCGATTACCTGTACTTGAACGACGGCACCTACGGCTCGCTGTTCGATGCCGGCACGCCGAAATTCATTTTCCCCACCCGTTTGCTGCGGGAAAATGCTTCAAGCGAACTGCGTGGATTCAGCTTTTATGGCCCCACCTGCGACACGCTGGATTTCATGAAAGGCCCGTTTTACCTCCCCGAAGACGTGCGCGAGGGCGATTATTTTGAAATCGGCCAACTCGGCGCTTATGGCCGCACCATGGCCACGCGTTTTAACGGCTTTTCCATCGCCCGCAATTACGTCACCGTTAGCGATGAACCGCTGATGACCATGTACCCGCTGCCGGAAAAAGTGCTTCCGCTGCGCACCCGCGTGCTTGGAGGCGGCGAAAAACAGCGCAAAGTAGCTGGAAAATAGCGCGTCGTCATCAGCAGCAGTGCTCAGCGTGCTAAGTCACTTGGCGGAGCAACCTTTCCGCAGTACTCATAGCGCTCGCCGCTAGATGTATAATGGTTGCCCACGCGGGCTTCAGGCCGCGTATATCCGTTAGGGACTGGATAGCCACCCGCTTTACGCGCTGCGGCCATATCCTTGTACACTGGCAAGTTTACGCTATCTTGTTCCTCTGCCTCTTGTTCCGCAGCTTCTTCAGCTTTTTCGCGCGCGTAGTTTCTTCGGCCACGTTCTAAATCATCTGGAAATTCTTTAAGGTGATCTAACGCTGCTTTGTAGGCGTCAGTTATCTGCTTTCTCATATCCGCCGCTAATGTAGAACAATACTCGGGATCAGATATCATTCTCAACATTTGTCTTTTTATCTCATCCCTTTGCTCATTGCCGGATAAGTGTTTTAGTTCAGGAAAGTAGTACATTAACATTTCTACACTACGTTGATCCGAAAGCAGTAGTTCGACCAGACCCTCCTTTTCTTCAACGCTAAGGCCAAGCTGACGAAAACTATTAAAAAAACCTGTTACACTAAAATGCCAAGGAGCGTTGTCACTCAATGTATCTTGGAGCGTGCCTTGGAACGTTGTAAATTGCTCTGCCATACTGGCACATGCGTTACTTCTTGAATAACCATGCAAGTTATGCAAAACTTCTCGAAGCTCTGCTAAACTGCATAAATTATCTTCTAACACTTCCGTAACACTCAATCCGTAGAAAACTCTTTCAGCAAGGGGATTAACCCGAGCCAATACTGCTGCCATGTCTAGTGAACTGCTACCAAGCGCGGAGAGCAGGCCGTTTGCAGGAACGCTAGCACCTAACAACGCCCCACCTACACCCACCAAAAAACGCCTTCGGCTGGGATTAACACCAGGCTCATCACGACTATCTTTATCTCTTGCCATGCCACTTTATAATGGGGGGCGAGCGTTCATAGTGTGAAGATTCCATGACATTTCTGGCCATGGATACTGACGAGTAACCACCGATTCCCTAAAGCTCCCCCGCCATCGTGCTTTTGGAACCCGCCGTGATGCTGGCGAGTAGCGAGAAGGTGCCGGGTAGAATTTTATCGAAATAAAAGCGCGCAGTGGTGAGTTTTGCATCGTAAAACGCCGGATCTTGATCGTGCAGCGCGAGGGCTAGTTTGGCCTGTTTCGCCCAGATAAAGGCAAACACTACCAGCGCAAAACAGCGCAGATACTCCACCGCACCGGCACCTGCATCGTTGGGATTCACCGCGCCATGCGCACCAATCCACATCGTGGCCTGCTGCAATACTTTGGCGTGTTTAGAAAGCGGCTTGATGAATTCGGCCATCGCCGCATCGCCCGCATGCGCTCCAATAAATGCATCCAGCGGGTGGAAGAAACGGCTGGCATAACGACCGGTTTCAAACGGCAGTTTGCGCCCCACTAAATCCATCGCCTGAATGCCGTTGGTGCCTTCGTAAATCATGGCGATGCGCGCATCGCGCAGATATTGCGCAGCGCCGTATTCCTCGATGTAACCATAACCACCAAAGCACTGCATCGCGGTGGAGGCGGTTTCAAAGCCGCCATCGGTGAGGTAACTTTTCATGATTGGCGTAATGAGCTGCACCCAGTCATCCGCTGCTTCGCGCGCGGCGCTATCCGGGTGGCGATGGGCAATATCGGCCATCAACGCGGTTTCCATTACCAGCGCGCGGCCACCTTCGGTAAAGGCGCGCATGGTATACAGCATGCGCCGCACATCCGGATGCACGGTGATGGGATCGGCGGGTTTCTGAGGATGCGCTGCACCGGTGAGCGCGCGCCCCTGCAGGCGGTCACGCGCGTAAGATAGCGCATTTTGATAGGCTGCTTCTGCCACTCCCAGACCCTGCACGCCGACATACAGACGCGCGGCGTTCATCATGGTGAACATGGCAGACAGACCGCGGTTGGCTTCACCGACCAGCCAGCCCTTCGCCCCATCATAATTCATCACGCAGGTAGGCGAGGCATGAATGCCCATTTTATGCTCAATCGAGCCAACGCTAAACGCATTTTGTTCACCACCTGGCACCATGAATTTCGGGCACAAAAACAGCGAAATCCCCTTAGTGCCCGAGGGTGCATCCGGCAGCCGCGCGAGCACGAGGTGAATAATATTCTCGCTCATATCCTGATCACCAGAGGAGATAAAAATTTTGGTGCCGGATATACTGTAACTACCATCCGCCTGTGGTTCGGCCTTGGTTTTCACCAGCCCCAAATCGGTACCGGCGGTGGGCTCGGTCAGGCACATGACGCCCGACCATTTACCGGAAATCATGTTGGGCAAATAGGTTTCCTGAAGATCGCGCGCGGCGTGTTTCAGCAGCAGCGAAATTGCACCGTGCGTTAAGCCCGGTGTAAGGCCAAACGATAAATTCGCCGAACATACCATCTCAAGCATCGGCATGTTCAAAAACTCCGGCATGTCTTGTCCGCCAAATTCGGTCGGCCAGGTGAGCGTTGGCCAGCCGCCATCGATGTAGGTTTGGTAGGCCTGCTTGAAGCCCTCTGGCGTGATCACGCGGCCATGTTCCAGCTTCAGCCCCTGCATATCGCCGATGCGATTGAGAGGTTGCAGCACCTCTTCGCACAGCTTGGCACTTTCTTCGAGCAGTGCCGGTGCCAGCGCGCGCGCCTCAGAAAATCCGGGGATATCCGCGTGCGTATCCAGATCAAGATAGTGATCGATCAGAAACTGAAAATCACGAATCGGTGCGGTATAGGTAGGCATGGGATCTCCTTATTCTGATGATACGATGATCGGATGATCCGATAATCCGTGCGGTTACGAATATTTTCACGGATCATCCATCATCAGATCATCTGATTATCTTCTTCAAACTAATTCCTCAGCGGTTTGGATGTCGCCAGCATGTGCGCGATGCGGTCACGCGTGGCTTTGGTGCGGGTGAGTGCCATGAAATGCTCGTGCTCCAGCTTCAGCAACTCCTCCTCGCTCACTTCCTGCGTGATGTCGGTATTGCCGCCGGTAAGTACGCGCGCCAAATGATCTGCCACCACTGTATCATGCGGTGTGGCTTTGCCGGTACGTACAAAATTATCCACCGCCAGCATGAGTGCTGCGTGGCCGGAAGCACCAGGCAAACGCAGCGTTTGCGGCACGGGGGCTGTGTAATTCTCAGCAAGGCTGAGGGCTAACTGCTTGGCATCGAACAGCACGCGGTCGCGGTTCATGGAAATGCGTGAAGCGGCATTGAGAATCAGCATATCCTGCGCATCGTGCGCGCTGCCGGCCACTTTCGCGGTAGAAATATACTCAAACGTTTTGGCGATAGCAGGCATCGGCCCTTTGGGCATTGCCTCCTGCGTGGCGTGGCGCAGCAGCAGTTCTTTGCAGCCGCCCCATCCCGGAATCACGCCAATGCCCACTTCGACCAGGCCGATATAGGATTCGATATGCGCCTGCACCGCATCGCAGTGCAGTACGATTTCGCAACCGCCACCCAGCGCCATCCCTGACAGCGAAGCGACGACAGGAAACGGCGCGTATTTGAGACCCATGAAGGCTTGCTGGCCTTGGGTGACCATATCCGAAATCGCCCACCAGCTGGCGGTGTTACACGCGAGCAGAAAAAATCCGATATTCGCACCGAAGGAAAAATGCTCCGCATCGGTGGCGATCACCAGCCCGCGAAAGCCCTGCTTCACAATGTCTGGCGCCTGTTGCACCATACTTAAATTTTCCGGATCCCACGTGTTCATTTTGCTGGTGAGTTCTAAACAGGCAATGCCGTCGCCAATGTCCCAAATCTGTGCGGAGGCGTTTTTCTTCACCGGCTTTGCGCCGCGTTTAATATCTGCCAGCAGTAGCGCGCCTTGCGGGCGGTGAATGGCCGTGTAAGCCCCCGAAGGCGAAAACTGCACCCGCGCCTCAGGCGTGACATCGAAGAGTTTTTTACCGCGTGCCGCCTGAATGATTGGCGGCACGGCCAGCCCCATCATCTCGCAGGCTTTCGCGAAATGTTCGCTACCCATTTTATCGATCATCGCAAACGGGCCAAACTTCCAGTTATAGCCCAGCTGCATCGCCTGATCGATGCTTTCCATATCATCCGATATTTCGGGAATCAACGAGGCGGCGTAATGAAGCGTTTGAATCATCACACTGGCGGCGTACTGACCGCCAATATCAGGATGGGAAAACAGCGCACCAAGCCCCGCCTTCGCGCCTTCCACACTCGCCAGTTTTGCCTTTACTTCCGGCGCATAGTCACCGGTTTGCAGATTGATAACTTCCTTGCGCTTTTTGCCTTTGTCATCGCTCACCATGCGGTAAAACCCGCCTTTGCCTTTGCGCCCTGTATAACCACCTGCGATCATGGTTTCGACGAGTTTGGGCAAATGGTACGCCTTACGGAAAGCATCCTGTTCGGGCAGGCTTGCCAGCATGGCTTTGGCAATCAGCGGCATGAGATCAATGCCGATGAGATCATAAAGTCCAAACAATCCGGTTTTGGGAATGCCCAGCGGCTTGTTCATCACCGCATCAGCCTCTTCCACTTTCACGCCTAAACGAATCGCTTCCAGTAGCCCCAGCGTCATCCAGTAGACGCCGATACGGTTGGCAAGAAAGCCCGGCGTATCCTTACAGTGCACGATGCCTTTGCCGAGCACCTTATCGCCAAAATCACAGATGCGCTGGTAGGTTTCCTCAGGCATCGTCGGGCTGGGCAACACTTCCAGCAGGCGCATAAAACGCGGCGGATTGAAAAAATGCGTGATCATGAAATCGCGTTTGAATGCTTCGCTCATGCCATCCGTCAGCACATGCAGCGGCAGCGTGGAAGTGTTGGATGACACGACCGAGCCAGCCTTGCGCACCGCGTCAATTTTCTTATACACTGCGTGTTTTACATCCAGCCGTTCAAGCACGGCCTCGATAATTAAATCCGCACCTGCGATGGCATCGAGATTGTCCTCCAGATTCGCAGGCGTCACGCGCTTGGCATTGCGCGGATGCGAAAAGCCATGCGTGCCACCTTTGAGCTGCTTTTCAATCGCCGCCTTCGCAAGCGCATTCCGATCCGTAGCGCCTTCGGGAACAATATCCAGCAGTGTGACTTTCACGCCGGCATTGGCAATCAGTGCGGCGATCCCTGAGCCCATGACACCGGATCCAAGAACGCATACGTGGTTGATGGTGCTCATCGAATATCCTTTTGTAGATCATGTAACATCGCGTGAAGCGCAGCGCGCAAAGGTAACACGCGCTCACGCACAATGCTTTTCAATATAACAGGAGAAATTCTTTCGTAATCATGCGCAATCACGTTACGCGTACCGATAATGTCAGCCCAGGGAATGGCCGTGTATTGTTCCTGAATATCACGTGAAATGCGACGCGCGGCTTCACCTAAAATTTCCAAGTTACGCTCAACATAGCGCTTATTGCGAATATGATTTAGATCATCATCGCGCGCGCTTTCAAGCTCGTCAATCGCATCAATCATGTGCTGAAGGTGAACAAGCGTGCGGTTCATAGCGGTATCGCCTCCGCACGAATGTACGGCTCGAGGTATTTGTCGATGTATTGATCATCCACAATATCAACGGGAATGCTCAGTAATTCGCTCATTTCACGTTTGGCGGTGACAAAGCCCCAACCGACACTTTGGCTTAAATCTGCCAGCAAATCTACGTCGCTGTTTTCGTTTGCCTCACCACGGGCGACCGAGCCAAAAATACGAAGATTACCAATCCCATGCTTGGCAGCAATCGCCAGCAGCTCGGGCTTTTTCGCGCGTATGTCATCAAGCAAGGTCATGCTTACGCCTTCTCCAGAATCGTGGCGATGCCCATGCCGCCGCCGATGCAGGCCGTGGCCAGCGCGTATTTCCCCTTGCCGCGTGAAAGCAGCAGCGCCGCCTTGCCGGTAATGCGCGCGCCCGATGCGCCCAGCGGGTGACCCAGTGCAATGGCACCACCTTCGACATTCACTTTGCTCATGTCGAACTTCAGCGCATCACAGCACGGAATGGACTGCGCAGCAAACGCCTCGTTAATTTCGATCACGTCTAAATCTTTCACTTTGAGCTTTGCGATTTCCAATGCGCGCTCAGTCGCTGACACTGGGCCAAAGCCCATGATGCCTGGCTCAAGCCCCGTCACCGCGCAGGCTTTAATGCGCGCGAGCACGGTAAGTTTATGTTTTTTCGCGTATGCTTCCGACACTACAATCACGGCTGCTGCACCGTCGGTCAGCGGTGAGGAAGTTCCCGCCGTGACGGTACCATACACATCAAACGCCGGAGAGAGTTTTGCTAAATCTTCCGAAGTGGAGCCTGCGCGAATACAGCCGTCTGCACTCACCTCCCCTGCTTCGGTGCGGATAGGAATAATCTCGCCGGAAAAATCCGCCTTCGCCGCCTTGGTATGACTGGCGAGCGCAAACTGCTCCTGCGCCTCACGGGCGATGCTATGCTTTTTCGCCAGATTTTCTGCCGTAAGCCCCATGCCGATATACGCATCCGGAAGGGTTTTATACAGCGTGGGGTTCGGCAGCGGATTATAGCCGCCCATCGGAATCCGCGTCATCGATTCGACACCGGCAGCAATAAAGACCTCGCCCTTGCCCATCGCAATACCCCCCGCAGCGATGTGAATCGCTTCCATCGATGATCCGCACCAGCGGTTAATCGTGCAGCCCGGAACGCTTTGTGGCAAACCCGCCAGCAGCGCCACCATGCGGCCCATATTAAAGCCCTGCTCGCCTTCAGGAAAAGCGCAGCCTAAAATCAGATCATGCACATGCTCGGGGGCGATTCCGGTTTTTTTGATGAGGCCTGCAATCACTTGCGCGGCGATATCATCCGGGCGGGTTTTGGCAAGCGCACCTTTATGCGCCGGAGTAAAGGGTGAGCGGGCGAAACCAACAATCACAGCGGATGACATAACACTCCTTCATGCGAGAATGAGAACAGGCACTTTATGGGAACGTATCAGAAGTCGCGAAGGCAACCAAGCAGTGCCGCGCGGCAGTGTGGTTTTACTCCTCGTCTGGAAATAACTGTGACAAACTTTCTTCATCGGCATGGAGCTTGATCATACCAAAACCAATATCTGCCTCGATGGCGAAGGGCAGGAATATGCCGTTCTGTGAAAAATAGACATGCACATTCGGATCGCCCTTGTCGTATTTTTTAAGCTCTTTTTCGGTGTAGCCCTGCAGCGGTTTGCGTTTGAGCACGGTGTTGATCATGCCGTAAATTTTATTGCCCAGCATTTTCGTACCCGGATTCACCGCGCGGAAAGAAAACTCGGCTAAGCGTCTGCCATCGTAGGTTTGCACGGTGGTGACCGGTTGCTTCGCTTTCAAATTGGCCATCATCGCGCGGCGCGCGACCAAAAAGCCGCTGATGGGGTCGTACGCCTTTTTTAATTGATCGACCGGCACGGTGGGGCGGTGTTTCGGATCATCCGGCGGGGTGCGCGTGCGCTTATTGAGTACACCGCTGCTATCATAGCTAAGGGTGGTGACGTTTTGACCATCATCTGCTTTGCCTTCCGCCCGGTAGCCGGTGGGAATATAGCTGCCATCTGCGGCTTTCAGGGCTTCGCTGGCAATCACGCTACGCATCGGCGAAAACAGCTCCGCCAACCCACGCGATTTCGTATCCACCCGCGCACTCATCATGCTCGAGTTTTCAGCAATCTCGACCCTCACCCGCCCTAGCGGCAGGCCGTTCCAGTACAGATTATAACGAAGCGAGAGGTTCAGCGGCTGAAGCACCATGTTCTGGTCATCCGCAAAGGCATGCATGGGCAAAGAACATGAAAGGAAGATCAGCAACAGCCGAAAAAAATGCATAGCACCTCTTGTAATTGCATCCTCTAGTACTGATATTACCTCTTAAACCGCCCTTGGGAAAGAGGAATCTTATGAACCTTGAGCAATATACCGACAAAACCCGCAAAGCCATTCAGGCCGCGCAAGGCGCCGCGCTGCGCGCGGGTCATCAGCGCTTTACGGTGGAACATATTCTAAGCGCCCTGCTCGATGATGCGGATGTGCGCACGCTAGTGCAGGCAGCCGGTGGCCAGGCCGATAAAGCGGCGGCAAGCGTCAAAGCAGCGCTTGAAAAACTGCCCAAAGTCGAAGGTAGTGGCGCAGGCCAGCTTTACATGTCGCCGGAAGTCGCGAAATTGTTTGATGGCGCCGAAATGCTTGCCAAAAAAGCGGGCGATCAATTTGTCACCTTAGAGCGCGCACTACAAGCCGTGATGCTGCTTCCAGAAACTGACGGTGCCAAAGCCCTCAAAGAGGCGGGCGTGAGTGCGGAAAAGCTCAATGCCGCAATTACCTTGCAGCGCAAAGGCCGCACCGCCGATTCCGCCAATGCCGAAGACCAGTTTGAGGCCTTGAAAAAATACACGCGCGATCTAACCAAGCTCGCCGAAGACGGGAAGCTTGATCCCGTCATTGGCCGTGATGAGGAGATTCGCCGCACCATTCAGGTACTCTCGCGCCGTACCAAAAATAATCCGGTACTGATTGGTGAGCCAGGCGTAGGCAAAACCGCGATTGTTGAAGGCCTGGCACTGCGCATTTTAGCGGGCGATGTGCCCGAAGCGCTGAAAGGGAAAAAGCTCCTCTCGCTCGACCTTGGAGCGATGGTAGCGGGCGCGAAATTTCGCGGCGAGTTTGAAGAACGCCTCAAAGGCGTACTGAGTGAAATTGATGCTTCCGCCGGTGAAGTGGTGCTGTTTATTGATGAACTGCACACGCTGGTGGGTGCTGGTGCCGCCGAAGGCTCGATGGATGCTTCGAACCTCTTAAAACCCGCGCTGGCACGCGGTGATCTGCACTGCGTGGGCGCCACTACGCTGAACGAATACCGCAAATATATTGAAAAAGATGCCGCCTTGGCGCGGCGTTTTCAGGCCGTCTATGTCAGCGAGCCGACGGTAGAAGACACGATTTCGATTCTGCGCGGCCTGAAGGAAAAATACGAACTACATCACGGTATCACCATTGCCGACGGTGCGATTGTAGCTGCCGCCACGCTTTCAAACCGCTACATTACCGATCGTTTTCTGCCCGATAAAGCCATCGATCTGATGGACGAAGCCGCCAGCCGACTGCGCATGCAGGTCGATTCCAAGCCCGAAGCGCTTGACGAGCTAGATCGCAAGCGCATGCAGCTCAACATCGAGCGTGCGGCGCTCAAAAAAGAATCCGACAAGGCCTCGCGTGATCGCCTGAAGAAATTGGAAGACGAACTGGCCGAACTTGATGCCCAGTCGCGTGATTTAACGGCGCAGTGGCAGGCTGATAAAGCACGGCTGAACGATGCACGGGGCGTCAAAGAAAAGCTGGAAGCCGCACGGCTTGAGCTTGAAGCCGCGCAGCGCGCCAGCAACTGGGCACGCGCCGGCGAACTGCAATACGGCGTGATTCCGGAGCTTGAAAAGCAACTGGCCAGCGCCGAAAGTGCCAGCACCAGCGCGCGCGAAACCGTGCGCGAGGAAGACATCGCCGCGGTGGTATCGCGCACCACCGGCGTACCGGTGGAAAAAATGCTCGAGGGCGAGCGCGACAAGCTGCTCGCCATGGAAGACTGGCTTGCCGCGCGCGTCGTGGGTCAGCAAAGCGCGGTGGCCGCCGTTGCCACCGCCGTGCGCCGCAGCCGCGCTGGCCTGAACGACCCGCGCAAACCCATGGGCAGCTTCTTGTTCCTTGGCCCAACGGGCGTCGGCAAAACCGAACTTACCAAAGCGCTGGCCGAGTTTTTGTTTGATGATGATTCGGCCATGATCCGCATTGACATGAGCGAGTATATGGAAAAGCATGCCGTCGCCCGCCTCATTGGTGCCCCTCCGGGCTATGTGGGTTACGATCAGGGCGGCGCACTCACTGAAGCCGTGCGTCGCAGGCCGTACCAAGTGGTGCTGTTTGATGAGGTGGAAAAAGCCCACCCCGATGTGTTTAACGTGCTGCTGCAAGTGCTCGATGAAGGCCGCTTAACCGATAGCCAGGGCCGCACGGTGGATTTCAAAAATACGATTATCGTGCTGACGTCGAATCTGGGTGCGCAGCATCTGGCCGATCTGCCCGATGATGCACCAGCAGAAAAAGCCCGCGACAAGGTGATGGACGCAGTGCGCGCCGCATTTAGGCCAGAGTTCTTAAACCGTCTGGATGAGGTGATTTTGTTCCACCGCTTAAGCCGCAGCCATATGGGTGCGATTGTGAATATTCAGCTCAAAGGGATTGAGAAGCTGCTGGCGGCAAAACACATCACGCTCAGCATGGATGATACCGCGCGTGAGTGGCTGGCCGATAAAGGCTACGACCCGGTCTACGGCGCGCGCCCGCTCAAACGTGTGATTCAAAAGTATGTGCAAGACAGGCTCGCCACCATGCTGCTCGATGGCTCGATCGCCGACGGCGCACACCTCACCATCACCGGCCATGATTTAGGTCTGCATGTAGAGGTAAAAGCGGCTTAAGGAGTACGACTACTACTATTGGTACTAACAGGAACAAGTCCGGCACCAATATTATCTTCCCCACCATACAAAATGGGGCCGCAGTCGCCGTGAATTTTTTCAAGAAGGAAGGCAAACACTTTTTCAGGATCAGCTTCACCCGCATGATTTAAAGAAAACTGCGTAACAATGTTTTGTCCAAGTTTTTCTAGGTTGGGAGCAATATAACCGTCTTGAACCAAGAAAGGATGCTCAACCCTATCCATATAGTTCGCAGCATTTTCAATTCTGCATGTTAACGCTTGCAAATTCACTTCTGCAGTTTCTGAAATTGGAGCAAAGAATATATCAACATTGTCCCGATATTCTGCAAGATCTTCAACAATACTGCTAACAACAGCCGGATTATATTTCCCTCCAGCTTGACCGACTTTTTCTAAAAAAGTTAGTTCTGTGGCGTTCAAAACTCGATGTGCAGCTTCCTTCATCTCTTTTACAGTATAACGCTTATTATTATCTTGATCGATGTTGTGAAAAGCTTGCTCCATCAATGTATTCATAAAAATCATAACATCTTGCGTTACAAAACCAGCACCATTTGGACCTGATCGTATACTTGCTGCTTGTTGTTTTATATTCTCAGGCAAAAAACCATTAGCATGCAAACTCTCATTAACAGATTGTGCAAATAGTCTCTGCAATGCAGCAATATCGCGAAGCTCTTTAGAAGATGAAACATTGCCCATAACCTATAATAACACCAGTTTGTTAATTTTATATTAATTCTAGGCCTGCATGTAGAGGTAAACGCGGCGTAGTCGTTATAACCAGCCCTTACGCTTGAAGACATAGTAGGGCAGCACGGCGAAAATCACCATCAAGAGCAGTGCCATCGGGTAACCATACAACCACGTTAGTTCAGGCATGATCTCAAAATTCATACCATAGATGCTGGCAATCAGTGTCGGCGGTAAAAACACGACAGCAGCAACCGAGAAAATTTTAATAATGCCGTTCTGCTGGATGTTAATCATCCCCAGCGTCGCATCCAAAAGAAAGCTCA
This sequence comes from Alphaproteobacteria bacterium, assembly GCA_022841525.1. Lineage (GTDB taxonomy): Bacteria > Pseudomonadota > Alphaproteobacteria > Rickettsiales > UBA3002 > JALHRI01. The sequence goes on from JALHRI010000024.1 coordinate 16,396, forward strand.
CCTTATTGGCAAGAAATCCGGCATGCTCATTGAGCGCGGTAATGTCCTGCATCAAGGCCTGCATGCGCTCGATGTAATTGGAAGTTTCTCTACATGCTGGCACTTGCTGCAAATAACTCGCCAGCCGCGCTTTGGAAATCAGACTCTCCTTCACCTTGGATGCCAAATCACCATTAGCACCGATGGCACGCACCATATCGAGCAAATCGAGGCGGCGCTTAGGTACACGAAAAATCTCTCGGCTGATAGTATCGACATTACTGCCGAGTTTCTCGAGCACATCGGATAAACGGTTTACAATCGCCTCAAGCAAACCAAAAAGCAGCAGCATGGGCGTGACTTCCGACCAGTTGCTGCGCGCAGCCAATTGTATAAAATGAGTAAATGCCTGACTTTCAGCGTAACGCAAGGTGATGAGCTGTTGCGGCATGATAACGAAGGTGAACGCCGCCGTTTGCGGATTTTCAGTATCGGCACTTGTCACCATGGTCATGGTCACAAACGTCACGCCGGATTCTTGGTACAGCCGGTTAGAAAGCTCTAAGCCTTCCACTTCTTCACGGGTGGGAATGTCCAAATTCAGCGTATTTTCTAGCCAAAGCACTTCTTCCAGCGATGGATTCACCACATCGACCCACACGGCAGAAGCCAGCGCCTGCCCACGATCTGCGTCTTGACAGAGCAAGACGCGTTGCTGACGATAATCAAAAAATTGGAGCATATAACTCTCCTGATCGCCTAGGCGCTAATACCGATACCATTCCTTCTTGAACGGGCCTTGCTGCGGCACACCGAGATAGGCGGCTTGCTCTTTAGAAAGCTGGGTAATAGTTGTCATTAAATTGTCATACGGCGGTGGTAAAGTGTAATCATGGCTGATGGTACAAAAGAAACATTAAATTTTCAGGTAAAAGTAGATTTTCACCGCAAGGCCTATGATGCGGTGTTGTATAAATTGATAAGAACTCAAACACTAGGTGCAACCGATCTAGCAATACCCTCCATACAAGGCAAAAATGCTGATCAAGTTATTGTAGAAGAACTTGGCGGCACGCGTTGGCCCATTAAAAGAAATGATGCGATTAGCAAATCAGGACTAACCATTTCTGAAGCATTGAGTAATCAGGTGGACGAACTGGCCAAAGAAGCTATCCATGATTATTTGCAAGCATTTCGGGCACAGTATCTACTACAGTTTTCTCGACGCGACTCTGTGAGAACCCATCGAGCCAACATTTCGCGTGAGCAAGAATATCTTTCAAAGCCCTATGAAGGGCGCGATAAAATCATAGGTATTCTTACTAATCATGTTCTTAATCGTACGGTGAATGGTTTGCGTGCACTGGGGTTTGATGCAACTGGCGCTCAAGCACTAAGTGGTACGATTATTCGTGAAGCGGTAACTATTCAGTGCAATATTTCGAGAGAACATACGCGTGTTGAACCGCAACTAGGGGCATTACCGCCTAGTTTTACCAAAGCAACCGTAGCAGAACGGGGGCAAAAAATCGCGAAGTATTGGCAAGATACTGCAAAAGAAATCAATCAAGACCGTACGCGCATTTTACATCAAGAAGGTGGGCGTTGGCGTTAAAAACAAAAGGAGAAACGGTAAATTATCGTGTCTCCTTTTTTATGATCCTTGTACGGCCGGACTTATCCGTCACTGCCTGAATTTGCACCGCAAATTCTAAGGCAGTCCACCACCTTTCTGGCACATGGATCGCCCTAGAATTTTCTTTAGCAGAAAATTCAGGCGATGACGTGAGCCACTAACCTCTAATACCGGTACCATTCCTTCTTGAACGGGCCTTGCTGCGGCACACCGAGATAGGCGGCTTGCTCTTTCGAAAGCTGGGTCAGCTTCACACCGATGCGTTTTAAGTGCAAACGCGCGACTTTTTCATCGAGGTGCTTGGGCAGGACGTACACATCGTTTTTATAGTTCTTGTGATTTTCCCAAAGCTCCAACTGCGCCAGCACCTGATTGGCAAATGAGAAGGACATCACAAAACTTGGGTGGCCGTTAGCACAGCCCAGATTCACCAACCGGCCTTTGGCTAGCAGAATAATGCGCTTGCCATCGGGGAATTCCACTTCATCCACCTGCGGCTTTACTTCGTGCCATTTCATGTTGGCAAGGCCTGCTACTTCAATTTCGTTATCGAAATGGCCGATGTTGCACACAATCGCGCGGTCTTTCATTTGGCGCATGTGCTCCAGCGTAATAATGCCGTGATTGCCGGTAGCAGTCACAAAAATATCGGCGGTGGCAGCCACATCTTCCAGCACCACGACTTCATAGCCTTCCATCGCCGCTTGCAGCGCGCAGATGGGGTCAATTTCGGTGACGAGCACGCGCGCACCCTGACCGCGAAGTGCTGCGGCGCAGCCTTTACCCACATCGCCGTAACCGGCGACTACGGCGATTTTTCCCGCAATCATCACGTTGGTGGCTTGTTTGATGCCATCAATCAACGATTCGCGGCAGCCGTATAAATTATCAAACTTCGATTTGGTCACCGAATCGTTGACGTTGATGGCAGGCACTTTCAGCGTGCCGGCTTTCGCCATATCGAGCAGGCGCTGCACGCCGGTAGTGGTTTCTTCCGAAATGCCGCGAATGTCTTTCAGCAGATCGGGGTATTTTTCGTGAATCACGCGGGTGACGTCGCCGCCGTCATCGAGAATCATGTTGGGCACCCAGCCATTTGGGCCGTGAATGGTTTGTTCGATGCACCATTCATATTCTTCCTCGGTTTCGCCCTTCCACGCAAATACGGGGATGCCTTCGGCTGCAATGGCGGCAGCCGCCTGATCCTGGGTGGAGAAAATATTACAGCTGCTCCAGCGCACTTCCGCGCCCAGTGCGGTGAGGGTTTCAATCAGCACGGCGGTTTGGATGGTCATGTGCAGGCAGCCCACAATGCGCGCGCCTTTCAGCGGTTGTTTCGCGCCATATTCCTCGCGCAGCGCCATCAGGCCTGGCATTTCGGTTTCAGCAATGGCTAGCTCGCGGCGGCCCCAGGCGGCCAGATTAATATCCGCCACTTTGTAATCACTGAAGTTTTCGGTCTTTTTTGCTGCGTTAGCCATGGGGCGCTCCTCAAGGGTTATAAATTCACCGCGCTTCCTATACTGTAGCGAAGCATTTGTCATCTTTCTTATTTTTTAGGAACATTGTCATCAAAATGACATATTGGGATGCGTAAACTATCCTTTAAAATCTGACCGGTAATATGTTTATATGGCACTAGAATCAGTAAAAGCAGAAAAAAATGGTGGCAACTCGATGACTGACGACGAGGTGATTAAGCGTTTACGCGATTTGCTGAATTTAGAAGATCCGCGTCAGTTTGAATCAGGCCTCGCAGATTTATTGCCTGAGCTTACATTGCCTGTGTCTACTAAGCGCGCTGATGCAATTAAAAACTTTCGTGCTCCTGACTCCGGTCATACGCTATTGCATGAATGTATGATGGCAATAAGGATACATTCTAAAGCCGCAGAAATTGGAATAAAATTACTTCAAATCGGCCTGAGTCCAAATGACCCTGAAGCAAAGTATGGGGATACACCAATACATAAATTATGCCGTGTGTTAGCGGGATCGCCAAAAGTGGCCGATTCTAGTAATACGCAGAACCTTTTGTCTGTGCTGACGGCAGATTATAAAGAGGCTTTTAGAAAAAAAAATAATTGGGATAAAACGCCATTAGACTTATTAATGAGTCAGCAGCATATTCACTCTAATCTCATTGCCAAAATTGGACCAGAACCAGAACTCGATGCATCATTAACAGAATCGCAACAAGCACTTTTGAGGTTTATAAATACATTTGATCCCTCCGTAAATTTTAAGGCAACAGAATTTCAAAAATTGGTCACTGCTGTACAGACAGAAGGCTTTAACTCAAAGGGCTATGCTCGTTTGCTAGTTGAAGCTGTTAGTAATCGACGCTTGGATGCAATCCATCCTTTATCAGCTTGGAGCAGCAAGCTTAATACTCAATTAAGCGACGCAAGGACACCTCCTCGGCGATAAGTTCCTTCTTCAAAATTTTCCCCACCGGGCTTTTGGGGAGCGTGTCGCGGAAGGCAATTTCATGGGGCACGGCGTAGGCGCTCATGCGCGCCTTCATGAACGCTTTCAGCTCGCCCTCGCCCACGGTTTTTCCCTCGCGCAACACGACGTAGGCTTTGATCATCTGCCCGCGCGTGGGGTGCTCAAGCCCGATCACTGCGGCTTCGGCGATAGCATCATGGCCGTAGAGCACTTCTTCCACATTGCGCGGATAGACGTTGTATCCGCCGACGATGATCATTTCTTTCAAACGATCGACAATGTAGAAATAGCCGTCATCGTCCATTTTTCCTAAATCGCCAGTATGCAAACGCTCGCCGCGAAGCACATTTGCAGTTTCCTCCGGCTTGCCGAAATAGCCCAGCATGACCTGCGGGCCTTTGATACATACCTCGCCAATTTCACCTGTGGGCAGCACGGTGGTTTTGTCATCCTTATCGATGATTTCCATGATGGTGCCGGGAAACGGAATCCCGATAGACCCCGTTTTATTGACCCCAAAAAGCGGGTTGCACGAGGTCACGGGCGATGATTCCGTCAGGCCGTAGCCTTCCACCAATTTGCACCCCGTAATGCGCTCGAAATTCTCTTTCACCTCAATCGGCAATGGCCCACCGCCGGAGATGCACATTTTGATCGATGACAGATCATATTTACCAAGCTGTTTGTAGTTATTGATGGTCGCGTATAACGTCGACACGCCGGGCATCAGGGTAGGGCGTTTGCTATCAATATCGGTCAGTACGGTTTTTAGATCAAAGCGCGGATGGATGATGATGCGAAAGCCGTTCATGAGCGCGAAATTCATCGCCACCGTCATCGCAAATACGTGGAAAAACGGCAGCACCGCCAGCAGCGTTTCGCCGCCCTCTTCCAGCCCGTGCATCCACATGCTGCATTGTTTGACGTTGGCGTAAAGGTTCGCATGGGTCAGCACCGCACCTTTGGGAACGCCGGTGGTGCCTCCCGTATATTGCAGCACGGCGGGGTGGGTTTTAGGCTCAATACGCGGCGAGAGCACCAGATCCGGCGAATCCATCAGTGCTGAAAGCAGCACGTGTTTATCATCGCTTGGAATATCGGCAATGTCTTTGCTTTTGGCGGCCACAAACAGCGCGCGCTTGGCCAGCGGCATGGCATTTTGAAACTGCGCGACGATAATTTTGCGCAGTGAGGTGCCTTCTAAAAATGGCACTAACTTGCTATACACCGCTTGCAGATTGACGGTGCAGATGAGCTCGACATTCGCATCACGGATTTGATGTTCAATTTCATGGCCGGAATAGAGCGGGTTGAAATTCACGACCACACCGCCAAGTTTCAAAATGGCGTAGTAACAGATGATGTATTGCGGGCAGTTGGGCATAAAAAGACCAACACGCGTACCGTGTTCCACGCCAAGGCCTTGCAACCCTCGCGCGGTACGATTTACTGTTTCGGCCAGCTCGGCGTAGGTGGTGGTTTTACCAAAAAAATCGGTCGCGATATTTTCTGGCCAGCGCTTTACGGCATCGTCGAGAATCATGTAAAGCGGCTTGATCGCGATCGGCGCGTACCAATCTAAGCCTTCGGGATAGTGCTTTAGCCATGGATATGAGGTCATAAACTTCCTAAAGTGTTTGCGAAATCATGCGAATCGGCTAGAACGCCAACCATTCAAGTGTAGCGTTTTTACAAAGGTTTGCCAATGAGCACTGCAACATCTTCCACCCACACCACCGACGTATGTATTATTGGCGCAGGGCCAGTGGGCTTATTTGCTGTATTTGAGCTTGGTATGCTCAAGCTTTCCGCCCACATCGTTGATGCGTTGCCCGAGGTTGGCGGCCAGTGCACCGCACTGTACCCCGAAAAACCGATCTACGATATTCCTGGTTTTCCGGCGATTGACGCGCAGGATTTAATTACCAACTTGAAAGCGCAAGCCGCGCCGTTTTCGCCGACCTATCATTTGAATCAGCAGGTGACGCATCTTAAAAAACGCGACGATGGGCGGTTTGATCTTATCACCTCCACGGGCACGCACATTAATGCCGGCGCGGTGATGATTGCCGCAGGCTGCGGTGCGTTTGGCCCTAACCGCCCACCGCTTGATGGCATCGAGGCCTATGAAGGCAGCGCCGTACATTACATGGTCACGCAGAAAGATCAGTTTGCGGGCAAAACACTCGTCATCGCCGGTGGCGGTGATAGCGCGGTGGACTGGGCCGTGGCGCTGGCACCGATTGCGAAGAAAATCTACATGGTGCACCGCCGCGATAAATTCCGCGCGATGCCTGAATCGGTGGAGAAAATGAACGCGCTTGCGGCTGAGGGGCGCATTGAGATGGTGGTGCCCTACCAGCTTTCAGCCCTGCACGGCGATGGCAAAACACTCGAAAGCGTGGAAGTTGCAGCACTCGATGGCAGCAAACTGAGCCTAAAGGCCGATCATTTGCTGGCGTTTTTTGGCCTGTCGATGGAGTTAGGCCCGATTGCCGAATGGGGGCTGGGGCTGCATTTAAGCCATATCACCACCAACCCCACCACCTCAGAAACATCCGTGCCCGGCATTTTCGCCATCGGCGATATTGCGACTTACGCGCACAAACTTAAGCTGATTTTGTGTGGCTTCTCCGAAGCCGCAATGGCCGCGCACGCTGCGTACAAAATTCTACGACCCGACGTACCGCTGCATTTTGAATATAGTACGAGTAAGGGAGTAAAGGCTGCATGACCACCATCCTGGATGGCAAAGCAATCGCTGCCGCACTTCGCGCGGCCATCAAGCAGCGTGTGGCGGCGTATGCCAGCAAGCCTTGCCTGGCGGTGATTTTAGTCGGCGATGATCCTGCGAGTCATGTGTATGTGCGCAACAAAGCCGCCGCCTGCGCCGAAGCCGGTATTCAAAGCCGCGAGATCAGACTTCCCGCCACCACCAGCGAGGCTGAGCTTTTACGGCACGTGCAGACGCTGAATCACGATGATAATGTGCACGGTATCCTGGTGCAGCTGCCCCTGCCTGCGCATATGCACTCCCTATCCGTCATCGCGGCGATTGACCCACGCAAGGATGTGGATGGCTTTCACGTCGTGAATGCTGGCAAGCTGGCGGTAGGTGAAAAAGGCCTTGTTCCTTGTACGCCCAAGGGCTGTTTGCATGTGCTAAGGACGCATCTGGGAAGTCTTTCCGGTAAGCACGCAGTGATTCTGGGCCGCTCGAACATTGTTGGCAAGCCCATGGCGCAGCTTTTACTGAGTGAACACTGCACGGTCACGATCTGCCATTCGAAAACGCAGCATCTGGCTGAGGAAACGCGGCGCGCGGATATTTTAGTCGCCGCGATTGGTAAGCCGAAATTTGTGACGGGCGATATGGTAAAGCAGGGCGCGGTGGTGATCGATGTGGGGATTAATCGCACGCCAGAAGGCAAGCTGGTCGGCGATGTCGATTTTGATAGCGTAAGCGCAGTTGCCAGCGCCATCACGCCCGTACCTGGCGGCATCGGCCCGATGACGATTGCCTGCCTTCTTCAAAATACGCTTGAGGCGTATGAAAGCATCGTGAATCATGAAGCGTGACGCGTGAATGGAATTTGAATTCACTCTCGTGTCCACTGTTGTATTGCTCGGTTTAGGCGTCGCTGCGGGTGCAATCAATGCGGTGGCGGGCGGTGGGACATTTGTGACCTTCCCTATGCTGGTGATGTTGGGGCTGCCGCCGGTGGTGGCCAACACCACCAACAAGGTGGCGCTCACCTTCGCATCACTCGCCAGTGTGCGTGCTTTTTTGCCGGAAATTCGTAGTTTTGGTGCGCGCATGTGGGTGTATTTTGCGGTGGCGGTGCTGGGTTCAGTAGCCGGATCGGTGCTGCTGTTGACCATGAACCCCGATGATTTCCGCGCGCTGGTGCCGTGGCTGATGCTCACGGCTACCGGCGTGTTTGTGCTTGGGGCAGATGAAGTAAGGCAGTGGATCGCCACGGCCTTGCGGCCTCGAGATGACGTCACTGCGAGCGTAGCGAAGCAGTCCAGATCATTAGTTTCATGGGTTAGCACTCTTCTCGGCCAATTCCTCATCGGCATTTATGGTGGGTTTTTCGCTGCCGGTATGGGCATGCTGATGATGGCGCTCTACAGCGCGTCGGGCATGAAGAACATCCACCAGATGAACGGGCTAAAAACCTTTGCCGGGCTTGGCATTAACGGCGTTTCTGCCGCGATTTTCCTCACCACCGGCCTCATCGATTACCAGGTCGCCGCCGTGCTGTTGATCGGCGCGTGGACCGGTGGCCATTACGGCGCGCATCTTTCTAAACGTGTATCGCAAACTGCCATGCGCTGGGTGATTATCGCCTACGGCACCACCATGACAGCGGCGCTATGGATGAGTTAGTGGCTACGGCCTTCTCTTCCCGGCTGAACGAGGGTATCAGAAAGCCTTTGTGCTGCCGCGCTGCGGTAAAATTTCGCTAATTGCCGCAGGCAGGTAGATCTGCAATCCCGCACTGGATGACGGGCGGCACGTAATAGCTATCGTTATCAATGTAACGATATTGGCGGTAAGGGTCGTTTTCTTGTAACGTCTGTGCTTGCGAATCGGGGATCTGCGAGTCATGCGGCAGGGGCTGACGAATATCGTACTGATCCCACACGCTCTCCTCACGCGCCTCCCCACTGCAGGCTGAAAGCGCCAGACAGAAAGTCACCAGCAGCGCGCGGGAAGAACTATGCGAAATTATGTGCATTGCATCATCAGTAATCGATGCACATGCCATACTCAAGCATTGCGTAAAAAAGTTGCGGTGCCTAGGCCAATAACACAAAAAGATTGACCAAATAAGCGCAGGCTTCATTTTTTAATGATTGTTAAAACAAAACACGAGGATAGATTTTTAACAAATTGTATTAAATATATTTATTATAATATAAAAATTAATATATTATTAAAATATTTACCATTTGTTAACCATTTTCGCGTAATTATATAGCAATTAATCTATTTTCTACCATCAATAGAAAAAATGCAAAAAAGCACAGTAAAAACAAATATCCTACCCACCCGCACCCCCCTTGCGCTCGCGTGGTTCGCCGTAGGCGTCTGTGGAGGGTTTTTAGTAAGCCTGCTACCGCTTGTGTTACAGAGCGATCAACTGCCGCTCATTGCTTCCTTCAGTTTGGTGACCATCTTACTAATGGCGCGATCCCTTCGCCGCTACCAGTTGATAATGCAAACGATGCGCGAGGCGCTGAAGCATTGGTATCATACGCAGCATTTGGGGGATTCCCAGAGTGTATCGCCGCGCAGTTTTGCCTCTGGCCTGCAGCAAATGAAGCACGTGCTGGAATCGGCAATACATAATCACCGCCAACTGGCCGAGCTGCGCATGCAACTTCTGGCGTATCAGCACTGGGCAACGCAGCTCAGCGGCACGCAGGAAATGCACCGAGAAATGCGTAAGCTCTGCGAGCATTTGCACATCTTCAGCGCGGAGATGGACTCCCTCACCTCGCCGCAATGCATCAGCGATCTTACGCGCGATCGCTTCGATGCCTTGCTGGAGCACAGCTTCAACATTCAGCTGCAACTGCGCGCGGTAGAAATGCTAAGCGCCCGCGCATCGTGCCTGCATGTTGCTGAACTCATCAACCCCACCCAAACGCTCAGCCGCATTTTGGTGCCGCTTGCCGCAGCACTGGATCGCCGCACGATGAAGCTTTCCAGCGCCGCCTGGAGCGAGCGCACCAACGTGCGCATTCCGCAAGAAACGTTAGAGCTGGTATGCTGGCTGGTGCTGCTTGGCACCGTGCGCTACGCCGAGGATGAAAGCGAGCTGACACTCAGCTGTGAGCCAGCAACCGATGGTTCCGCCACCTTCATCACCTGCCTGGTGAGCGAGCTTGCACCGGCAAGCATGCACGCATCCGAGCGCGCGGCCTTCATGCAGCAGAAAGAAAAACATACCAGCGCGCATATGTTTGCCCATACGCTTCAGCACGCGCCGAATCTGAGCCTGGCAGCACATTTGCTGGCGCGCGCGGGCGGCGAACTCATGATTCACCCGCACACCCCCACCCGCTGCTTAATCGAAATGCGCCTGCCGTGTTAGCAGGGTTCGTGATGCGTCACGGCGCGAATTTAACGCCGCTTGAGCAGAAACACGCCCTGCTCGCCAAACACATTCGCCCACAGGCCACGGCCATAAAACCGCGATTTTTTTCCCTGCGCATCGACCATTAAGCGCTTCTCGATTTTAAGGCCGAGCGCTTCGCACAACACAACAAAATCGGCGATGGTGCAAAAATGGATATTCGGCGTATCGTACCAGCTGTAGCTGAGGGTTTTGGTGACCGGCATGCGCCCTTTAAGCGCCAGATAGAGCCGATTTTTCCAATGCCCGAAATTCGGCACCGAAACCACCATGCGCGGCGCAATGCGCATCAGCTGCATCAGCAGTTGCTTGGGGTCGCGCGCGGTTTGCAGTGTCTGGCTTAAAATCACACAGTCGAAACTATCGTCACCATAATCGCTCAGATCGCTTTCAGCATCGCCGTGAATCACCGGCAACCCCTTCGCAATGGCCTGCTGTGCAAGGTTTGCGCTCAGCTCCATGCCGCGTCCATCGACGTGGTGGTGGGTTTTTAGCCAGTGCAGCAGCGCCCCATCGCCGCAGCCCACATCGAGCACGCGGGCGTGCGCTGGCACTAACGAAGCGACCACAGCTAAATCACTGCGCAGATGTTCGGTCATGACAGCCCCTCTTCCTCCGCCATGCCGCGCAGGAACCCGTGCAAGGTGCTGTGAAATTCGGGCACATCGAGCAGGAACGCATCATGCCCTTTGTCGGTGGCAATTTCGGTGAAGCTCACGCGTACACCGGCAGCGTTCATCGCGCGCACCATGCGCTTGCTATCGGCGGTGGTAAACAGCCAGTCGCTTGAGAAGGAAATCACACAATAGCGCACGTGGCTTGCGGCAAACGCACGCGCAAGGTGGCCATCAAACTCGGCTTCCAGATCAAAATAATCCATCGCGCGGGTGATGTAGAGATAGCTGTTGGGATCAAAGCGCTCCACAAACGCTTGACCCTGATGCCGCAGATACGATTCCACCTGGAAATCGCTGTCAAAGCCGTAACTGAGCTGCTGTTTGTTCTGCAGCTTGCGGCCAAATTTCTGCTGTAACACCGTTTCCGATAAATAGGTCACGTGCGCGGTCATGCGCGCAACGGCGAGGCCTTTGCTCGGGAAACAGCCCAGCGCTTCGTAGCGCCCCTCACGCCAGTTCGGATCGGCCATCACGGCCTGACGCCCAATCTCATGAAAGGCGATATTTTGCGGACTATGACGCGCACTTGTTGCAATCGGCGCGCAGATGTTAAGGCGATGCGGGTAGCGTACCGCCCATTCCAGCGCCAGCATGCCGCCCATCGAACCACCAATCACCGCGAATAATTTCTCGATCCCCAGCGCATCCATCAGCAGCGTTTGCGCGCGCACCATGTCACCAATCGTGACAACAGGAAAATCAAGGCCGTAGGGCTGCTTGGTCGCAGGATCGATCTGTTTCGGGCCGGACGATCCCATACATCCGCCAAGCACATTGGTAACGATAATAAAATAGCGGCTGGTATCAAACACGCCGCCGTCTTTCACCAGCGCATCCCACCAGCCGCGCTTACCCGTGACCGGATGGGTGCCAGTGATATACTGATCGCCCGTGAGTCCGTGACAGATTAAAATCCCGTTGCTGCGCGCGGCGTTTAGCGTGCCGTAGGTTTGATACGCCAGCGTGATGCGCTCCATCACCGCGCCGCTATCAAACGCAAAGCCGCTAACGGGCGCGATGTCCACCATCAGCCCCACATCGGCGCGGCGCTGATCGGCACCGAAACTGATGGATTGATGATACGGGGCGCTCACATGCATGGCCTCACCATAGCCATCCTGCATCAGTCTGCAAGTAGTTGCGCGCGCGCAGAGAATCGGTTATTCACGCCGCCATGGCTGAAACCACGCAACAGGCAAACGCTCAGCTGAGCACATACCGCGCGCAAATCGATGCGATGGATGATGAACTGGTGCGCCTGCTCACCGCGCGCGCGGAAATCGTGAACCGCGTTAAAAAGCTGAAAGATACACATTGGCGCGCCGCGTGCCACATTCGCCCCGGCCGCGAGGCGCAGATGCACCGTGCCATGTTCACGCGCTTTGCAGGCACGCACCTGAAAGCCCAGGCCGGCGCCGAGTTGTGGCGAATGATTATCAGTGCCTCGACGATGATTGAATCACCGCTGAACATTGCCTGTTTACCCGAAACCGAGAGCCTGGCGCAGGTCTATTTTTCTGCACTGGCAAGCTACATCACCACACCCTCTGTCAGTGATTTTTCGTCGCTTCTCACGCGCGATGAGGGGCTGATTGTCTGCCTTCCCTATCCGCTAAGCGAGGATGCGCTTACACTGTTTGATGCCCATCACGACCTGCGAATTTTTGCCTACGCGCCGCTGGTACTGAAAAAGACGCGCACCCCGCGTGCGGTGTTTGCCGCGCGTTTAAGCTGTGAACCCAGCGGCGAGGATGTTTCGTATTTTCTGCATCGCGGCGCGCTGGAAATAATTCCCGGCTATCACGAAACGCATCCCAACCATCCGGATGCACGCTTTATCGGTGCGCACGGACAACCTCTTACTTTGGAACCATCATGACGCACCCTACCCCCAAACCCGGTATTATGGATATTTCCCCCTACGTCGCGGGCAAGGCGAAAGCAGCAGGCGCAGGCCGCATCATTAAGCTTTCCTCCAATGAAAATCCGTGGGGGCCGTCGCCGCGCGTGCGTGAAGCATTTGCCAGCGCCGCAGAAAATCTTCACCGTTACCCTGATTCCGGCCACGCGAGCTTACGTGAAGCGATTGGCAAGGCCTACGGCATCCATCCCTCGGAACTCATTTGTGGTGCGGGATCAGACGAACTGATCGGCCTGCTGGTCAATGCCTACGCCGGCGAAGGGGATGAAGTACTCTTCTCGCGCCATGCGTTTTTAATGTATAAAATCTACACGCTGGCGGCCGGTGCCACGCCGGTGATGGCGCCGGAAAAAAACCTCACCGTCGATGTGGATGCATTGCTCGCGCACGTGACGGCGCGCACTAAAATCGTGTTTATCGCCAACCCCAATAACCCCACGGGCACCTACGTGACGTATGCTGAAATCAAACGGCTAAGAAACGCGTTGCGCAGCGATATCATCCTCGCGCTGGATGCCGCCTACGCTGAATATATGGACGTGAATGATTATGATACCGGCCACGCGCTCGTTGCCAGTGGCAATACCGTCGTCATGCATACCGCGTCGAAAATTTACGGCCTGCCCGCACTGCGTCTTGGCTTTGCGCATGCGCCCGCGCACATACTGGATGTCTTGAACCGAATTCGCGGCCCGTTTAACGTCAACACACCTGCGCTCCTTGCAGGCATCGCCGCCTTTGCCGATCAGGATTATGTCGCGAGTGTCCGCGATCGCAACGCCAGTGAGCGTTCTCGTGTGACGCGTGAGATTGAAAATACCGGGTATCCGGTGGTGCCGTCGCACGCAAATTTTGTGCTGGTGCACGTGGGTAATCACGCATCTGCGCTGGCGGAACATTTGAGTACGCAAGGCATCATCGTGCGCGACGTTGTAGCCTACGGCCTGCCGGACTATGTGCGTATTTCCATCGGCACCGAGGAGGAAAACACGCTTATGATCAGCGCACTCAAACACTTTCGCGCCAGCCACGCGGCATGATCACACGTATTGGAATGATTGGCCTTGGTCAGCTGGGCGGCTCTCTCGCACTAGCGATCAAATCGGCAATGCCTGACGTGCAGATCACCGGCTACGACCTGAATACGCAACACGCAAGTATGATTCTATCGCGTGGCGGGGTGGATGACATTGCGCCAAGCGCCGCTGACTGCGTGAAACAGGCTGATCTGGTGTTTCTGGCGACACCGCTTCGCAGCTACCCGGCACTCGCGGCAGAAATAATCCCGCACCTTCGGCCAGATACCATCATCAGCGATGTTGGATCCGCGCAGCAATGTTTGCATCAGGCGTTTTCAAGCTGCGAGAATGCATGCGTCATCCCCTCCCATCCGATTGCGGGAAGTGAGCGCACCGGCGCTGAGGCAGCAACTGCATCGCTGCTTGGTGGAAAGCTTGTGCTGCTAACACCGCACGATCCTGAACTGCCGCAGGTAGAGCGCCTAGCACAGTTCTGGAGCGCACTGGACACGCAGATTGTCTTCATGCCGCCTGATCTGCACGACATGATTTACGCCCATGTTTCGCACACGCCGCACGTGCTGGTGTTTGCCGCCGCGCGGGTACTTTCTGCCGCGCAGGTCGCTGCATCTGGCGATACGGCACTGGCGCAGTTTCTGCGCATTGGTAAATCAGGCGCAGTCATGTGGGCGGATATTTTCTGTGAGAACCGCGAGCATATTTTATTCGCCACGCAGAAAGTCAGCGCCATTTTATCGCATATTGCAGGCGAGCTGGAAGGCGCTGAAACACCCGATGCGACAGACATGAATGACCGCGATATCGCTCAGCGTTTTTTGCCGCGCATGATTGCCTCCGCGCTTATTTCCTGCGCGCAGATGCTCGAAGAACAGCGCGGATTCTCTCTGAAAGCGTTTAGTGGTGCCGGCATGCGCGATAGTACGGCGCCAGCACTCACCGATCCGGAAAATGAACTTGCGCAGATGAGTAGTTACCCGCATGCGCTTGCCCGCGCCGTGCGTGCCTATACGGCTGAACTTGAACTCTGGCAGAGAGCGATGCAGCGTAACGATCACGCGCAGATTCTATCGCTGATTGAATCTGCACGCACTAGCGCGCATGCCCTAACGGCAGCGCTTACAACAGTGGTACACCAGTAAGCACCGCGACTACAATAATATCAATAATTCCTGATGATTTCTTACCTGCAGTGCGAAGGGGAAATCATCGTGCATACCGCCTACGGTATCGTGCTCGCCATATAAAATGGCCGTGGCACCAATCGCTTTGGCGCAGGCTAAATCTACCCCCGTATCGCCAATAAACCAGAGATGATGATTCTGCGCAATGCCGCTGCCATCAAGCGCCAGCAAGGCGGGATCAGGGTGTGGCTTATCGCGCGGCGCATCATCTGCGCCGATAGTTTTTACGAAATAATGCCCCCAACCTAAATGCTCAGCCTCTGCACGCAAACTAACGCCGCGCTTATTACTTACCACTGCGCAGTAAATATTTTTCTCGGC
>JALHRI010000025.1 GCA_022841525.1 Alphaproteobacteria bacterium
GCTCTTCCGATCTCGAGAAAACGCATCATAAAAACTTCCTAGTAGGTGCCGATGGCCGGGCCATCAATCTTCGAGCGGTTAGTAATCATCGCACCGCGACGCTGCAGATAGATACTGCGAATCGATGCATACGGATCCAACGAGGTGGCGTAAATATCATCGATCGGATCGAGCAGCGTTTCACGTGCAATCAAGCCTTGCGCGACCGAGCGGCCAATCATCTGCTCACGCGTCAGCGGAATGTTCAGCGGATCCAGCCAGATATCGGCAATCCGACCCCACATATCACGCGTGGTGGAAGGCCCTAAAATCGGCAGTACAATATAATCCCCTGATCCTACACCCCAGACGGAGAGCGTCTGGCCGAAATCTTCAATGCGTGGGCTGATGCCAGCTTCGGTGGCCACATCATGCAAACCGGCGATACCCACCGTAGTATTCAGCAAAAAGCGGAAGAACGCCTGCACGCTGCGATCCACATCGCCCTGCAGCAGCGCGTTGACCATGGTCAGCGGCTCTTGCAAGTTGGCAGATGCATTCACCAGTCGGTCGCGAATCGGCTCAGGGGTGATAAAACGGTAGAGCTGCGCCACGGGCTTGAGCAAAATATTGTCGATCACCTCGTTAAAGGCGAACATGCCGCGATTATACGACTCCATCGCATCGTCTTCAGCGGGTTTGCCCGAGCAGGCAGAAAGCATCGGCACCATCAGGATCAATGCGAGTAGCGAGCGTTTTATCTTCATATTCTTCGTGCCTTGTTAAAAAATTCTTTTACTAAAACTAAGTTGCCGTACGCGAGTTACGGCATATGAATCTAGCATACATGCCATTTGGTTAAGGCTTTCTCAAGCCGGTGGCGGTTTATAGCGGGAAGTACGGACTTGACAAGTGTAATTTTTTGCTTTCACTTCATATGGTTACTAAAAATTCTCGGGCACGCGCCCAAAATATAATCTTTTTTTCTGTGGCAAATACGCCACAGCGGGTGTTGCGATGAAGCCTACAATCTCTTCCGACCTTTCTCAGTCATTGCGCGCGATTTATGAAGCGCCGCCGCCGCATGTATCGTTTGAGTTCTTCCCCCCGGCCAGCCCTCAGGCGGAAGAAAAGCTGTGGCAGTCGGTGGCGACACTCGCCCCGCTATCGCCCCGCTTTGTGTCGGTGACGTATGGCGCGGGCGGATCGACCCGCGCGCGCACCCACGCCACCATCGCGCGCATCCTGAAGGAAACCACACTCACCCCGGCGGCGCATTTAACCTGTGTCGGCGCCAGCCGCGAGGAGATTGACACCATCGCCGAGGATTACTGGCAGATGGGCGTGCGCCATATTGTCGCCCTGCGCGGCGATGTCGAAGGTGGTGGCACCTACCACCCGCATCCTGAGGGGTACGCCTACGCCGATGATCTGGTGCGTGGGCTGATGCAGCGCCATCCGTTTGATATCTCGGTGGCCGCCTACCCCGAAACCCACCCACAGGCCTTAAGCGCGAAGGACGATCTCGATCACCTCAAACGCAAGCTGGATGCCGGTGCCACCCGCGCCATTACCCAGTTTTTCTTCGATGTCGATGTCTATGCCCGTTTCATCGAAAAAGCCCAGGCTGCAGGCATTAGGGCGGAAATTATTCCCGGCATTTTACCGGTGACCAATGTGGCGCAGGTGAAGAAATTTGCCGCGATGTGCGGCGCGGCCATTCCGCACTGGCTGGCGCGTCTGTGCGAGGGGCTGGATGATCAGCCCGATCTGCGCCACCTGATCGGCGCGATGGTCGCCGCCGAGCAATGCCGCCTGCTGCGCGCTCTTGGGGTGGAGCATTTTCACTTCTATACCCTCAACCGCGCCGAACTTACTCACGCCATCTGCCATATTTTGGGCATTCGCTAGGCGGTTGGGTGGTGGGTGGTGGGTGGTGAAAGACTGTCACCCCGGTTTTGTGAAACAAACACCGGGGTCTGTAACACATTCACCACGGATACCGACGTGCTGCGCAGCCGGTATGACAGGTTATTAGCTGTCGGCTGTTGGCTGTTGGCTGTCGGCTGCCTACTATAACCTAAAAGCTAAAAAATCACGCCATCTTCATAAAACTGTCATCTTTCCCTGTTAATTTGGCAGTATGAGCACCACATCAACCACCTCGGCACTCTCCATTGCAGGTCTGCAGCTAGCTACGCCTGCTGAGGTTACGCCTGAGATCGTACAAAACCTCTATGATCGGCTTGCCCCTGAGAGCAAACAGCGCGCGGATCAGCTGACGGACATTGCGGAAGCCTTCACCAAAGTGATCTCGCTGAAGCCCCAAGCGCTGAGTTTTGAGGCCTATTACGATGCGATATTTAATATCAGCAACGAAATTAACTACGCAGCGCAGCCCGCCACTGAAAAAGCAATTAAAGAAGCAAAAGCGCTCATGGCCGAAGTTCCGGCGCTGAAATCGCTGATGCAAACCACTGAAAATGCCGGTACAGCACTTTCCTTAGCGGCAGCGCCTCTGGGCATTGTCGCCGCCATCGCTTCGGATGCAAAAGCTCTCTATAATTGGGCAACGACGAATCCTGCCATGGATGCAGAAAACGCGCGCCGCTTTGCGGTACTGAATGTTGCATTATTTGATGCAGCGCTTGCTGAGCAAACTAAGCAATATAGCGCCATGCCATCCACCGGCATCGCCTGGGATGGGAAAACTTCCCGTCAGGAATCATTCCTTTGGGATTATGTTGCCTCTAAATTCGAGTGGATGGGCGCCGCCATCATTCGCTATGTTCCTCTGGTTCCTCAGCTTACTGCCGCATGCATGGCACTATGGCACATGGCAAGCAGCTGGCTGAAAGATGAAGAAGTACCAAATTTTACGAACGCGTATGAACAGGCGCTGGCCACCGTTAAGCACCGCGCAGAAAATCTCCCCGATACCGCCGTTACATTTGATGAACGCGCGCAAGAAACATTGCGTGAGCGCGCGGCACGCAGGACGCACGAAAGTTTGCGTGGTTTTTTTGGTTCGAGTTCGCATGAAGGCCAGTTGGCAGGTGTCGTAAACCGCGGTGGAAAGGTTGAAAACACTGCTGGCCAAACGGTAGATATGAGCGCTCAGGGCGCACCCACCCCCAGACAGCAGCTAGATAATGGCACCGTGCTTGGTTCACACACGCTTGGAGTGGCCAGAGATCTGGCCGAAGGCGCGGTTTCTGCGGTCAATCCGAATAATTACCAGACCATACCCGGATATTTAGCAGGGGCTGCGTTGGTAGGCTCTGCGGGGCTTGGCAGCGCACAGGGCATCGCGCAGGCCACCGCCAGACATATTCCGGGTGGGCGTATCGCACAAACGGCCGGCGCATTTTTGGGTATGACCGGTGCGGGCGACGACATGAGCCGCTTCGCGCAAATCAATAACAAATGGAATCTTTTTCAGCGCCTTCCGCGCATAGCCACAAGATTAAGCGGGGACGCACTGGCCCTGGCATCCGGTTTGGTGAGCGGGGCAACAAAAATCGCCGCTGCCGCAGGCGTAGAAATGGTAAATGGCACCGTACTGGCCACCGGCGCTGCCGCACAAACGATTGGTGAGCGCGTCGCGGGTGGGAGCGATGCGTTGGCGAAGGCCAAAAACTTTGTAAGTACAGTGGATACGCGTGGGCCCTTAGCCAATGTATTAGGGCGTGGTGCGAAAAAGGTGCTGCGCGTGTTTGGCCCTGTGGGTATTGCTACAAGTGCGGCATTCTCGGCCAACACACTGGCTGGCGGCACCGAGGAAGAACGTCAAACCGAAACCGGTGCACTGGCACTTGCTGGAACAGGTGCAGGAATAGGTTTTTTGGTAGCTGGGCCAGTAGGTGCAGCTGTAGGCGGGATCGCTGGCGGCGTTGTCAGTGTCTCAGACACAGTGTCGAGTAAGGTAGGCGGAGGCGTTTATTTGGTAGGTGGGAAAATTGGCTCCGCGTACCAATATGCCTTTGGCCCGGATGTCTCGGAAAAGCTTTCTGAACTTGCTGCCACCCAAGACAAAACACTGATGAAATACATGGATGCAAATCTTGATGGTAAACTAAACGGCGAAGAAATCGGCAGCCATCTGGCGCGCTACGACGCACTGCCGGAATCGGTAGGCAAGATTGACCGTGACGGTGATGGCCACGTCACATCTCATGACATCTACACCGCGATGAAAGACGGCCACAAAGCACACGGAGTGCAACAGGCACTTCTGGCCGAGGCACAAACTTATGAAGCGCGCGCGGCGGCTGCACGTCTGGCAGTTGCAGGCGCACCTTCCTTCAGCGCTTCCACGGCCCATTTAGGCTCGGTAGTGAGCATGCCTGACGGGTCTGCGGTGAAGCCAAACGCGGCGCCTTCTGCCGTAGATAGTGCTGCGGGTTTGTTCGCCGGCACGGCGAATGCTGACCGCGTGATCACTGTCTAATTTCTCGTTCATAACTTAGCGCTAGGCCTTGCGACTTAGCACGGGCAGGGTATGGTTAAAAAAACCATACGGGGAGCCACATGAACGCCGTACAAAAAATCATGACTGCTGACGACAACGAAATTTTCTCCACCAAACGCGCGACGTCACCGGCGCTGGAGGCGGTGCTGTATGAGGCGATTCCAGTGCTCGATCACGGCTTTATTCGGGTGATCGATTACATGGGCGACGACGCCGCGATTGTGCAGGCGGCGCGCGTTTCTTACGGCAAAGGCACCAAGCAGGTGAACCAGGATAAGGGGCTGATTAACTACCTCATGCGCCACTGGCATTCCACGCCGTTTGAAATGTGTGAGATTAAATTTCACGTGAAGCTGCCCATGTTTGTCGCGCGGCAGTGGATTCGTCACCGCACCGCCAATGTGAACGAATATTCCGCGCGCTATTCGATTCTGGATAAGGAATTCTACATCCCGAAGCGCGAGCACTTAAACCCGCAATCGAAGCAAAATAATCAGGGTCGCAGCCCCGATCAACTCTCCGACGCTGAGGCCGAGCGCGTGCTGGATATTTTAAAGTCCGATGCGCTGCAAACTTACGGTCACTATGAAGAACTCATGAATTGCGATGCGTCTGGCAATGTGCTTGATGAAGGCAAAACCGGCGTCGCCCGCGAGCTGGCGCGCATGAATCTCACCATGAATTATTACACCCAGTGGTACTGGAAAATTGATCTGCATAACCTCATGCATTTTTTAATGCTGCGCGCCGATGCGCATGCGCAATATGAAATTCGTGCCTACGCCGATGCGATGATCGACATCGTCAAAAAATGGGTGCCGTTTGCGCATGAGGCTTTCGAGGAACACCGCCTGCACGGCGCGCGCCTGTCGCGTTCGGGTCTTGGAGTCGTCAAACGCATGATTGCCGGTGAGAAGGTGACGCAGGAAACCTCCGGCCTCACCAAGCGCGAGTGGGATGAACTGCAAAAAGTGATTGGCTAATCTTGGTGACGTTGTCATCCCGGCTTTATGCCGGGATCTCCGCGCGATTTGGCATGGAGATGCCGTCATGAAGACGGCATGACAGTGCCTAGTATAAAAAGGAGTATCATGCGCATCATCGCGGGGAAGTATAAAAACCGTAAACTGTGCGTACCTGAGGATGACAGTGTGCGCCCCACTTCCTCGCGGATGCGCGAGGCGATGTTTAACATTTTAATGCACGGCGAGTTTGGTGGCAAACAGGTGATCGATGCGCGCGTGGCCGATCTGTGCTGCGGCACCGGTGCGCTGGGGTTTGAAGCGCTCTCACGCGGTGCTACCCATTGCAGCTTTGTCGATGCATCGAAAAAATCCTTGAGCCTGGTGGAAAAAACCGCGACGAGTTTTTCGGTGGGTGCCGCGTGCCAGATCATCCACGCGCAGGCGACCAAACTGCCCGCCGCCGGCCAGCCCTACGACCTAATTTTCTGCGACCCTCCGTATGATACGCCAATCCTCGCCGAGATATACGCGAGTCTTAAGCAGCAGAACTGGCTGAAAGCGGGCACGCTGATTGTCACCGAACTGCCGGCATTTGGGGTTACGCCGCCGGTGCTCGAAGGCGCCGAAGAAATCTTGCAGCGCCGCTACGGCAAAGCCGCACTCCATGTGTGGCAGATAGTGGGGGCAAACAGTGGGGACACATTAAATTAATGTGTCCCCCAGTGCCCTATGCCGAGTCCGTCATCAAATTGTCATAGAACGGTTTTACTCTCACGCCTTACAATTTTAATTTTAACATTGAAGGGCCCGTTCTTTGTCATTTGGAGAAACAGTAAAGCAGAAAAAATCAACACCTGTCGAGCGTCTGAGCTCAAGGAAATTGATAAATCTGGCCAATAATGCCCTAGAATTTGATGCGATAAAAGCACCTCTATTGAAAACCTATAGAGAAAGAAGTATTTTCCGAGTTGGAGATTGCTTCCACCCACAAACATTGACTCCTGCGACGCAATCGCAATGTCAGTCGGACGGCGATAATGGAGCATCACGCATAGCGCTAGTTATGGTTGAAGCTTTGCTGCATTTGTCTCCAAGACCAGTTCGCATTGGCGATGCTTCTTCTAACAGTCTTTTTTTAGATTCAGATTTGGATGATGTTGGTGATGTATATGCAAACATAGCAGAATTTCACAAAAGTATACGCAATATTCGACATGAGCGTGTGGTGCTTGATAAGAGCAAATCCCGAAATACCTACCCTGCAAAAGAAGTAGACGCGTATCTCAGAGAGATGAGGCCTTATTACCTAAAAAGTATTGAGCAATTAAATACTATAAAAGATAGACTACAAATCTTGGCTGACCAGCACGGCTTATTTTCTAGTGATGACGGGAAAATTCGGCCCAATAAAAAAGCGTATGCCATTAACCGGGCAGAGGAAGTATTGCTCCAGCAATGCGTAAAAATGGCAGATGGTCTTGGCGTGATGTTAGAACAAATTGGAATTCATTTAGAGGAGGTTAAGAGGCAGGGAGCGCGATCGCGCTAAACGCTTCTGCCCTTGCCGGATGCTTGCTGCATCGAGGCTTGTAGGAATTTTCCGGCGACGCTTAGTCCAGAGTTCATCAGCTCTTTCACCACATCTTTGCTGTCGTGAAAAATGTTCATCTTAGTAGTGGCCATCTGCAGATGGCTTTTATCGAGATTGCTGCGCTGGGTGTGCACCCCTTTTTCCACCTGAGAAAGCAGCGCCACCGCATCCTGCTTTTCTGATGCCGACATGGTTTTGCGCGCCAGTAGCCCCTGCATGCGGGTACGCAGCGCATCGTGCGTGATGCTGCCCAGTTCTTCCTGCGCCTGTTTTTGCGTCAACCTGCCGCTGGCGATTTGCTTTAAGATGGTTTCAATCAGTCCGATATCGGCGACGGTTTCATCCATCTCTTCGCAGCGGCTGAAATAATTGCGGTCGGCAGGCTCGCCAAGCAACGTGATGAAAAATACGGTGTAGTTTTTATAATGCTGTTTCATCTCGGCGCGCACCGAGGCGGGCGGCGTTTTTGCCGCTGACGGCGTCATCAGCCCTGCGCCGGTTTTTATGAGTGCACCCGAAGGTGATTTTTCCGTCGCGCGGTTGAGGCTGCCCATCGGCTTATCCTGAATGGCGTGAAGCTGCGCCACGTCATACGCGATGCGCTCCACGCTTAAGCGCGAGTCTTTACCATCTGCGCTGTCGCCTGCGCTATAGGCGCGCACCGCGTCATGAAAATACTCGATGCGCGGTCGCATGTCGCCCTCATGAATGCGGATGCCCCACGGCGCTTCAATGGCTAAAATTGCCTCATACTTGCTGTGCAGCAGGCTTAAGATCGCATCTTGTTCTTCGGCTCGAATCGGCATAGGAGAAATCATGCGTAGCACAGTCATGCAGCAATCACAATCCGCGAGCAACGATGGCGGCGCGCCGCTGGCGATCTATATTCACTGGCCGTTTTGTAAGAAAAAATGCCCCTACTGCGATTTTAATTCCCACGTGCGCGAGCAGGTGGCGTTCGATCAGTGGCAGCAGGCTTTGCGTGCTGAGCTTGCCTACTGGCATGCTGCCACCAGTGCGTCGCAGGTGGTGAGCATTTTTTTTGGCGGCGGCACGCCCTCGCTCATGCCGCCAGCCATCGCCGCCGCGCTGATTGACGATGTGGTGCGGCTGTGGCGTACTGCAGAGGATCTGGAAATCACGCTGGAGGCGAACCCGACCTCCGTAGAAGCGGCGAATTTTGCCAAGCTATCGCGCGCGGGCGTCAACCGGTTTTCGCTGGGTATTCAAAGCCTGCGCGACGCATCGCTGAAATTTCTTGGCCGTGAGCATTCGGTAGATGAAGCACGATCGGCCATTGCCTTAGCGGCCAAATCGGCGCCGCGTTACAGCTTTGATTTAATCTACGCCCTGCCCGATCAAACCGAGGATGGTTGGGCGCGCGAGCTGGAAGAAGCGCTGGCACTTGGGCCGCAGCATCTCTCGCTCTATCAGCTCACCATTGAGGAAAACACCGCCTTTCACCACGCCTATCATCACGCGCGCGCCTTTGACTTACCGGATGATGAGCGCGCGGCGCGCCTATATGAACTCACCGGCGAGATCACCGCCGCTGCGGGTCTGAATGCCTATGAAATTTCTAACTACGCCGCCGCAGCTCACGCGTGCAGGCACAATCTGGCTTACTGGCGGGGCGAGGCCTATCTGGGCATAGGCCCCGGGGCGCATGGCAGGGTGCATCTGGCAGAAGGCAGGCTGGCAACCCATACCATCAAATCGCCGGAACGCTGGCTGAGCCACACGCTCAAGCATGGTCACGGGCTCGAGCACACCCAGATGCTCAGTGCGCGCGAAGGCTGGGAGGAACAGCTGCTGATGGGGCTTCGCCTCACTGAGGAAGGTGTCGCCCTGCCGCCTGAGATTATGACGCAGCTGACAGGGGTGGCGGCGAAGTTAGCCGCGCATGATCTGCTGCACGTTAATGAGGATCGCCTGCGCATCACCCCGCGCGGCGCGCTCGTACTGAATGCGGTGGTGAGCGAGTTAGTGATGGCCATGCCAGGTGGGACACAATAAATCATTGTGTCCCAAAGATTAGATCAATAGCTTAGATGTGGGACACAATAAATTATTGTGTCCCACACACATGCGCTCTTCTAACGGGTTTGTGTAAAACTTACAGGTGCTGGATCAAGCACGATAAACCCGCCGCCTTGTACCAGCACGATCGCGAGTCCGCGCTCGGAAGCGCCGTTTTTAAGGAAGCGGAAAATACCGTTGGCGGGGCCTGTAAATCCGCCCGGATGGGTAAGGACTGCAGGGCTAAATCCGCGGCCAGAGGTCGCCAGAATGACGGCCAGCGACGCAGCATCATAGGCCAGACTTGCAATGCGTGGCGGCTGATAACGATAGGTTGCAGCAAAGCGTTTCTCAAACGCACGCGTAAGCGTCGGCGACGTCGTGGCAAGCCACGCCCCTTGTAAATTCACTTTGTTAATGAGGCTGGTATCATCCCACAAGCCGGTACCAATCAGCCCGATGCGCTCTGGCGTGCGCCCATCAAGGCTGCGCACAATGGTCTCGAGCATCTCGCCTGCTTCGGGCAGAAAAATTGCATCGATGCTTGCAGGCTTGCCCCTGGGTAGCACGGCATTCACCGCTTCTTCAATTCCGCCGCCTTGGGCTAAATAGCGCCCCGTTTTGCTAAGCGGCAGATCGTGCGACTGCAGCGTTTTTTTCATCGTGCTGAGCACTAAATCGCCGTAGGGTGTTTGTGGAATCAGCGCGCCTAAACGCATTTTTCCGCCGCGCACCGTGTAGTCGATGACCCGCGCAGTTTGCTGCTCGGGCGAGAAACCAAACGCGTATACGTTCGGGCGCGCGACACTCAGATTATTGGTGAAACTTACCACCGGAATGGTGGTGTCTTTCAGCACTTCGGCGACGACTTCGGTCATATCAGAAAAGACCGGGCCAATGATCATGGCGACATTGGCCTTGAGCGCATCCTGCGCAGCACTCCGTGCCTGATCGACATTATCGCCGGTATCAAAGGCGATCAGCTCTACCCGGGTGCTAAGTTTTTGCGGACTTAAGTTCGCATATTTATCAAACACCGCCATGGTCGCCGCGTCGTACAGCGCGCGGCCAAGTACTGCGTGGCGGCCCGTTTGTGGCAGCAGCAGCCCCACTTTAACCGCGGAAGAGGTGGCAACGGCACTGGCGACACCAGCAGGCATTTCCTGCGCCGCGCTGGCGGGGGCGGCAGTGCGGCCTCCCGCACGGTCACTGGCGGAGGTGCCTTCATAAAAATTCGGGCGCGGCAGGGGCTCTGGACGGTAATGATTATCAAAACATGCGCTTAAGAAAAAACCGCTGCTCATCATCAGCAGCGAAACAAGCTGGCGCACGCATCTAAAGCGCGCTAGAAGGGTGGGCATGCGGCAATCTCCTAAAAACCAGCGGCATCCTACAAATCTGCCGCAAAAAAGCAATCCGCCAGATGGGATGGGAACACTGTATCTGGTGGCCACGCCGATTGGCAATCTCGCCGATTTGACCTACCGCGCGGTGGAGGTTTTGCGCCAGGTAGCACTCATTGCCTGCGAAGATACGCGTGTCAGCCGCACATTGCTGACGCATTACCAAATCCGCACCACCTGCATCAGCTACCATACCCATAACGAGGCACAGGCGGCTGAAAAACTCATCGCACTGCTAATGTCCGGCAAGGATATTGCACTGATTTCTGATGCCGGTACACCGCTGATTTCTGACCCCGGCGCACTGCTGGTGACGCGCGCGGCAGCAGCGGGTATCACCATCACTGCCATTCCCGGGGCATGTGCAGCAATCAGCGCATTATCCGTTGCCGCGCTGGGCGATGGCAGCGCCTATTTCGCAGGTTTTCTGCCTGCCTCCGGCAAAGAGCGTGACGCAGCACTGCGCAAACTGCGCGCGGTTCCTGCGACGCTGATTATCTATGAATCACCGCACCGTATTGCGCGCACCCTTGCCGATCTGCTTAGCACGCTGGGTGACCGCACGGCGCTACTGGCGCGCGAGCTGACCAAGCGCCACGAAACGCTTTACCGCGACACGCTCAGCGCGCTTGGCGCTATCTGCGAGCAACAGGCGTTAAAAGGGGAAATGGTGCTGGTGATTGCACCGGCGCCCGCAGAAACGATCAGCGATGAAACCCTCATTCACACCATGCTGCGCGAGGCGTTAAGCCGCCTTCCGGCATCGAAAGCGGCGGCGGAAGTTGCATCCGCCACCGGCGCATCCAAGCGCGATCTGTATGCGCTGGCTCTTGAGATTAAAGATGGCCAAAAATCCTAAACGCATCAAGGCGCAGCGCAGTGGGCACATTGCCGAATGGGTCGCGTGTGGCTGGCTGATGATGAAGGGCTACCGCCTGATTGCGCGGCGCTACAAAACCAAACGCGGCGAAATTGATCTGATCATGCGCCGTGGCCGCACGCTGGTATTCATTGAAGTGAAAGCCCGCCGCCGCCACGACGATGCGGCGTATAGTATTCACAGCACCAATCAGCAGCGCGTGATGCGCGCGGCCGAGTGGTTTATTCAAGCCCACCCACTCTATCAGCACTGCGATTTTCGTTTCGACGCGGTGCTGATTTCGTGCTATTACCTGCCGCACCATCTTCGTCATGCTTTTTCTTACTCATGAGGTTCTATGCGTATCGTGTTTTTTTTAAGCGCACTTTCGCTACTTAGCGGCTGCGAAACCGTTGTAGTGAGTGCGGTGACGGAAGCAGGCATCACCGCGTCGGAGGAGCGTTCCGTCAGCACCAAAGTGCAGGATGTCGAGATATACACCAAGCTCAATCAATTATTTGTTGAGCATGACAACAAAGATTTGCTGGTGAACGTCACCATTAACGTGCGCCACGGCCGGGTGATGCTGACCGGTAATGTCGATGAGCCCGAAACCGCTGAACGTGCGGTGATGCTCGCCTGGCGGGTGAAGGACGTGCAGGAAGTCATCAACGAAATCGTGGTAAAACGCGGTACCGATTTTTTTGCTAACGCCAATGATGCGCTGATTAAAAAAAATCTCGAGGCGCGGTTTTTAGTCACCAAAGATGTGTGGGTGGTAAATTATTCGATCGATATCGTCAGCGGTGTGGCCTACCTGCTGGGCAAAGTGCATGATCAGGCCGAGCTTGATCGTGTGCTGAACATTGCGCGCACCACGCAAGGCGTGCGCAAAGTGGTCAGCCATCTGCAAATCAGCACCAAGCAACCGCCGCTGCCCACGCTGAATCAGCCCACCCCTGCTACGGGGCGCATGAATTAATGCGCATCGCCTTTCAGATGGATCCGCCGGCGTCGCTGAATGTTACTAGCGATTCGACGATTGCGCTGATGGAAGAGGCGCTGGCGCGCGGCGCAAGCTGTTATTATTATTTGCCGCAGCACCTGAGCATCATCGACGCTCAGGTGCGTGCCCGCGCCCACCCCATCACGCTGCAGCTGGGAAGCAGCCCGTATTTCACGCTGGGCGAGGCATGTAGTCTCACGCTTTCGGAGATGGGCGCGGTGCTGATTCGCCAGGATCCGCCGTTTGATATGCATTACCTCACCGCGACCTATATGCTGGAAAATCTGCCCCCGCACGTGCGGGTGATGAATCCGCCTGCGGCGTTGAGAAATTTTCCCGAAAAGCTCTCCGTGCTTGAGTTCCCTGAGTTTCTGCCCCCCACCCTCATCAGCGAAGAGGAAGGCGAGATTACAGCATTTGCTGCGCATCACCGCGACGTGGTCGCCAAACCGCTTTACGGCTATGGCGGTCATGGTGTGTATGTGTTTCGCGCGGGCGATCCCAACCTCGCCACGTTTTTAGAGCAGTGGCGCTACGCGCGCGGCGGCGCGCTGGTGTGGCAAGCGTTTCTTCCGCAAGTGGCGCAGAGTGAATGCCGCATTTTATTTATTGCTGGCAAGGTGGAGGCAAGCTTCATTCGCCGCCCGCAGGCAGGTTCGATTCGCAGCAATATGCGTGTCGGCGGCACACCTGAAATACATACGCTAAGCGCTGCACAAGCTGCTTGCTGTGCACGCGTGGGCGCGTGGCTAGCATCGCACAATATCATGCTGGCGGGGGTGGACATGATTGGCGATCATCTGATTGAAATTAACCTCACCTCGCCCACCGGTCTGCGCGCAGCAGAAGCACTTTACGGCAAAGATTTAGCCACAATTTTCTGGGACCGTGTCTTCGCCGCATCATGATGCGCTGCACAAGTTTTTTTTGCTTTCCCTTTTAGCTGTGCAGGCTAGTTAAGAGCGGTCACATCAAGAAGGTAGTTATGGCTCCGCATTACGTTTCCTCGCATCAACAGCGCATTCAGAAAATTCTCAATTGCGGCAAAAAAGACAGCGCGCGCAAACAACATTTCATCGCGGCATTTTTCGCCCCCATCACGCTGGAAGTGCTGCAGCAATTCTCGGCCGAGCGTGCGTATGAGCTTGCTAGTCACGTGTTTGATGCTGCCGCCAAACGCCGCAGCGGCCAGCCTGCCATTCATGTGCGCGAGGAAAGTTTACTGATCGATGGCATTAAGAAACGCCGCTGCCGCCTGGTCATTATCAACGATGACATGCCCTTTTTAGTGGATTCGATTGGTGCCGCGCTGCAGCGTCTGCATCTGAAAACCCATATCATGCTGCACCCGATTGTGCGCGTTAGTCGCAGCAAAGCCCACATGCTTGAAAGCGTGGGTGGCACCTCGGCCAGTGCCGAGTCGGTGGTGTATGTCGAGCTTTCAGCGCTGCCCAAAAATATCAGCACTGCAGCCATTACCGCCGCCCTTGAGGAAGTACTAAAACATGTGCGCGCCTGCGTGGAAGATTGGCCGGCGATGGAGCGCGCTGCAGGCAGCGTGATTGATGAATTAAGCGCGGGTAAAAAAACGCCGGCACTGAAAGAGGATCTTGATTTCATCGCCTGGCTGCGTAACCGCAATTTTGTATTTTTAGGCCATGCGCGCTTCGATGGCACCGGCAAAACGCTCAAGAAACATGCCAGCAGCGCGCTGGGTATTTACCGCTTAGAAAGCACCCCGCACAGCGCGATTGAACATCAGCCCTCTGCCGTTGGGAGTGACTCGGTGGTGATTGCCAAAGCCTCGCACCTCACCCATGTACACCGCAGCGTGCATATGGATCTGGTGGTCATCAAACACCGCGATGCGAAGGGAGTGGTCACGGGTGAAACGCGTTTTCTGGGCTTGTTCACCTCCAACGTGTACTACCAAAGCGCGATGGATATCCCCATTATCCGCCGTAAAATCAGCCGCGCGCTGGAGCGCACGGGCTATCAATCCGCCAGCCATTCCGGCAAGGCGCTACGCACGATTTTTGAGTTCCTGCCGCGCGACGAACTGTTTTTAATGAACGATGAGGAATTGTTCGCCATCGGCATGGGCGTGCTTTCGGCGGAAGCCTATCCGAAAGTGCAACTCTTCCTGCGTCATGACGTGTATAAGCGCCATGTCGCAGCCCTCGTCTACATCCCGCGCGAGCGCTTTACGACCAGCCTGCGCGAAGAAATTATCGATCTGCTATGCACCCATATTGGCGGCACGCTCAGCACGTTTTATACCCAGATTTCTGACTCTCCCCTCGCCCGCATGCACGTGATGATCGAAACACCCGGCGGGGCGAAACATCTCGCGCTTGAGGCGCTGGAGTCCACCATCGCGGCGCTGGTCAATAACTGGGAAGACGGCCTGCGCGACGCGCTGGTGCGCGCCTTTGGCGAGGATGCGTGCGAAGCGCTGGCCTCGCGCTACGCCGATGGGTTCAGCAATAGCTACATTCATAACCACGATGCGGCAACCGCAGCGCACGACATCCGTAAAATTGAAGCCTGTTTAAGTGGCGATGGTACAGAGCTTGAGCTATTTCGCTTAAAAGGTGATGCGCAGAATGTGCTGCACGTTAAATGCTTCACCCGCAACCTCGATGCGGCACTTTCCGATATTTTTCCGCTGCTGGAAAATATGGGGCTCACCGTGCGCGACGTGGTGCCTTACACCATCACGCCGGTTGGCACGCCGCCCGTATTGCTGCGCGATTTTACGCTGAATATCCGCGCCGCGAATGCACCGGATATTGCGGCGCACAAAGCGCGTTTGGAAGAAGCGCTGGGGCGCATCTGGCGCTCTGAGGCGGCGAATGATTCGATGAACGCGCTGCTGTTCCTAACGGCCATGAGCTGGCGCGATGTCCAGGTGCTGCGCGCTTACGTGCGCTACCTGCAGCAGATTGGGTTTCCCTACCGCTTGGGCTACATGTCGCAGGTGCTCGCCACCCATCACGATGTGGCCAGCCTGCTGAGTGACTATTTCCACGCCAAGTTCGACCCCGCGCGCAAAAAACGCGAGGCGGAAATGGCGCGCCTGTCGGCGGCCATCACCGCGCGCTGCGAACAGATTTCCAACCTCGCTGAGGACCGGATTTTGCGGCGCATTTTTGCCCTGATGCAGGCCACCTTGCGCACCAATTTCTATCAGCTGGATGCACACGCTCTGCCAAAGCCTTACCTGTCGTTCAAGTTTGCCTCCGGCCAGATCCCAGAAATGCCGCTTCCCGTTCCTTACGCCGAGATTTTTGTCACCTCGCAAAAAGTTGAGGGGATTCATTTGCGCGGCGATAAGGTCGCGCGTGGTGGCCTGCGCTGGTCGGATCGTGCGGAGGATTTCCGCACCGAAATTTTAGGTCTGGTAAAAGCGCAAATGGTCAAAAATGCGGTAATCGTCCCGCAAGGTGCCAAGGGCGGTTTTGTGCTGCGCCAGCCACCTTCCGAGCGTGATGCACTGCAAGCCGAAGGCATTAGTTGCTACCGCGAATTTTTGTGCGGCCTGCTGGATATCACCGATAATATTGTGCAGGGCAATATCGTACCGCCTAGAAACGTCGTGCGTCACGACGGCGATGATCCCTACCTTGTCGTCGCCGCCGATAAAGGCACGGCCAGCTTTTCAGATATCGCCAATGGTGTGGCAGCAGATTACGGCTTCTGGCTGGGCGATGCGTTTGCCTCCGGTGGTTCGGTCGGCTACGATCATAAGGCGATGGCGATCACCGCGCGCGGCGCGTGGGTGGCCGTCGAGCGTCATTTCCGTGAGATGGGGCGCGATGTGAATGCTGAGCCGTTTACCGCCGTTGGCATTGGCGACATGTCGGGTGATGTGTTCGGTAACGGCCTGCTTCTGGCCGATAGTTACAAGCTGCTGGCGGCATTTAATCACAAACATATCTTCCTTGATCCCACCCCCGATCCGAAGCAGAGCTTTGCAGAACGCAAGCGCCTATTTGCGCTGCCACGCAGCCAGTGGAGCGATTATGACGCCAAAAAAATCTCGCGCGGTGGCGGCGTGTTCGAGCGCAGCGCGAAAGAAATTCTCTTAAGCAAAGAAGTGCGCGACGCGCTGAGCATTACCGCCACCAAACTCTCCCCCGATGAGTTGATTCAGGCCATCCTCAAAGCTCCGGTTGATTTGCTGTGGAATGGCGGTATCGGCACTTACGTGAAGGCCAGCCACGAAACCCACGATCAAGTCGGCGACCGCAGCAATAACGCGGTGCGCGTGGGTGGCGGCGAACTTCGCTGCAAAGTGGTGGGCGAAGGCGGCAATCTTGGGTTTACGCAGGCGGGGCGCATTGAATATGCGCGCACCGGTGGCAGGCTTAATACCGATGCGATTGATAATTCTGCCGGTGTTGATTGCTCCGATCACGAGGTCAATATCAAGATCGCACTCGGCGCCAGCATGGCGAAAAAGAAGCTCACGCTGGCGCAGCGCAACAGCCTGCTCAAAGCGATGACCGATGATGTGGCGCGGCTGGTGCTGGTGGATAATACGCTGCAAACGCAGGCGCTCTCCATCGCGCAACATCAAGGCAGCACGCTGATCGAACCTGCGCAGCAACTCATGCATGCGCTGGAGGCAGACGGGTTTTTGAACCGCCGCGTGGAAACCCTGCCCGATGACAAACAGCTCGATGACATGCGCAAACAAGGGCAAGGCTTCACGCGCCCGGAACTTGCCGTGCTCCTGGCGTATAGCAAAATGTCGCTCTACCGCGATTTGAAGGAAGAAAAAGCCCTCGATGATGCGTATTTCAATGCCGATCTGGCGCGCTATTTCCCCTCCGCCCTCACGCCAAAGTTTGATGCAGAACTGCGCGCCCATCCGCTACGTCGTGAAATCATCGCGACCATGATGACCAACTCAATCATCAACCGCACCGGCATTACGCTTGCGCATGAATTAGTGCGCGAAACCGGCCTAAAGCCTGTCCATATCGGCCTTGCCTACGTGGCAGTGCGCGACATGTTTGGCCTTCGCGCGCAGTGGAAAGCGATTGAGTCGCTCAGCGGTAAGGTAGATGCAGCGATGCAGATGCGGCTGTTTACCCGTATGAATCAGTTCATCGCCCATCAGATGCGCTGGCTGCTGGCGCATCATGCAGAAAGTCTGCGTATTGGCGAAGTCACCTCGCGTTACCAGAAAGATCTCGCCGCGTTTGCCGAGGATATCGATACGCTGATGAGCCAGTCGCTGCGCCTGCAATGCAAGAAGCTCTGCGATGAATATAGTCATGCCGGTGTGCCCAAAGCGCTGGCCGCCACCATCTCGCGGATGGAGGCGATGAGTTCATCGCTGGATATTTTAGAAACCGCTTACAGCACCAAGCGCAACATTCGCGATGTGGCGCAGGCATATTTCGAACTCGGCTCGCTGCTGCGTCTGGGATGGCTGCGTCAGCTGGTGCGCAACATTCCGGCGGAAACCTACTGGCAGCGTCAGGCGGGTACCGCGCTGAAATCAGAGCTTTATCAAGCGCAGCGTCGTATCACGCTGGAAGTGCTGCGCGCGGGGGCGAAGAAAAAACCGGCCGAAGCGGTGGCCAGCTGGCAAGCCTCGCGCGAAGGACTGCTGGCGCGCTATGGCCGTTTCGCGCAGGAGCTTGAAAGCCTAAGCCGCCCCGATTTCGCCACCCTGACCGTAGCCATGCGTCAGGTGCAGGCGATTACGGGCTAGAATGACAAATTGGGGACACAATAAATTATTGTGTCCCCCGCGCAGCGATGATCCGCTAGACTTGCGCGCATGACGCACGCTGCCAACATTCGCATTTTACCCGACCATCTGGTGAATCAAATCGCCGCCGGCGAAGTGATTGAGCGTCCCGCCTCGGTGGTCAAAGAGCTCGTCGAAAATGCGCTGGATGCCGGCGCCGCGCGCATCGATGTCGCGCTGGAGAATGGCGGGCTATCACTGATTCGGGTGCGCGATAATGGCCACGGCATGAACGCTGAAAATCTCTCACGCTGCTGCTTACGCCACGCAACATCCAAGCTGATGGGCGAGGATTTGCTCGCCATTTACACGATGGGGTTTCGCGGCGAGGCGCTGCCCTCCATCGGCTCGATTGCAAGGCTCAGCATCGCGTCCTGCGCACGCGGCGCGGAGCACGGCTACAGCATCAGCGTAGAAGGCGGCGCGGCGCAGGCGCTCTCGCCCTCTCCTATCCGCGAAGGTACGTTAATTGAGGTGCGTGATTTGTTTTATGCCGTTCCGGCGCGGCGTAAATTTCTCAAATCCGCGCGCACCGAAATCACCCACGCGGTGGATGTTATCGAACGCCTCGCCATGGCGCATCCGGATATTCATTTTACCATCAGCCATGATGGCCGTAGCCTGCGCAATTTTCCTATGGTCAGCAGCAACTGGCTGGATGCCATGCCGCAGCGTTTGGAAGCGGTATTAGGCCGCGGATTAGCGGCGAACTTAATGCAGCTGGATGCCGCGCGCGAATCGCTTCGGGTGCAGGGTTTTGCCAGTTTGCCGACCTTTCATAAAGCCACGTCGCAGTCGCAGTTTTTATATGTCAATCGTAGGCCGGTGCGCGATAAATTACTGCTCGGCATCATCCGCGCGGCGTATATGGATGTGCTGGCGCGTGATCGCCACCCGGTGGTGGTGCTGTTTTTGGAAATACCGCCTGAAGAGGTGGATATCAACGTCCACCCCGCGAAGGCAGAAGTGCGTTTTCGCGACACGCAGCTAGTCCGCGGCTTGTTGCTCGGCGCGCTCAAACATGCGATTGCTGAGGCCTCGCAGCGCACTTCCAGCCATGTGGCCGATCAGGCCTTGGCGGCGCTCAGCACCTCCGCCACTACGTCTGCTGCAGCCTTTGCTGCATCGCAGTATACTGCGCCCAACTACCGCAGCGCGCCACCTACCTACCGCATGCCTGCGGCGCAGCAAGCCGCGCTGTGGGAGCATCAGGCACCGCCGCCTCCGGCCGCGCGGGCGCTGGTGGATGAGGAAGCGCAGGCCGCAGCGGATGCCCAGCACTATCCACTTGGCTCGGCGATTGCGCAGCTTCATCACACCTATATTCTGGCGCAAACTGCTGAGGGTCTGATCATGGTCGATCAGCATGCCGCGCATGAGCGCCTAACCTACGAGCGCTTAAAACAGGCCTTCGCCGCCAAATCGCTGGCGCGGCAAATCTTGCTGGTGCCGATCATGGTTGAGCTGCAAGATGCAAGTGCCAGCAGGCTACTCAAGCGCGCCGCAGAACTCGCCGCGCTGGGTCTGGTGCTGGAAGGCTTTGGCGAAGGCACGATTGTGGTGCGCGAAATCCCCGCACTACTTGCAAAAGAAAACATCGCACGGCTGGTGGAAGACCTCGCCGAAGAACTCAGCGCCTATGATGATACCATGGCACTCGAAGGCGCGCTGGAGGGTATTTTAAGCACAATGGCCTGCCATGGCAGCGTGCGCGCGGGGCGCAGCCTCAATATACAGGAAATGAACGCATTGCTGCGCGAGATGGAAGCCACCCCCTATAGCGGCCAGTGCAATCACGGCAGGCCCACCTATGTGCACCTAAAAAAAAGCGATATTGAGCGTTTGTTTGGTAGAAAATAATTCACCCCGCTGCTAAAACCGCGCAGCATGATGCTTTACATCAATAGCTTTCTGGTGCTTGCTTCGGCGGGATTTGTTGCCTACGTCCTGCACCGTACGCTGGCGTTTTTTCTGCCGCGTATATTCCCGCAGCGCAACCATTTCCCGCTGGCGCTTGCCGCCTCGATCTCGCTGATAGGCTTTGCCACCGTGATTGCCACGCCCTCATGGCTGGTGTTGGTGATGATCGCAGCAACCGTCATCGGCGCGCGGATGGTGCTTGCCGGTAGGGCGCAGGTGAGCGCACTTACAGCACCCACCGCCTTATTGGCCGCGCTGATGCTGGGTGTGCCCTTTCTTGATGCCCCGTGGCACGTCGCGATTGATGGCGCCCTGATTCTCGTATGTATGGGCGGATTTTTGTGCGCGCAGCGCTTCTCGCGCGCCGCGCTCGATGCAAGTTTTATCCTTCCCGCCTTGACGCTGATTATCTGCGATGCTGCGCTGCTGGCGCGCAGCATGCTGGTGGGTGGCTCATAACATGCGCGCGCTCCTTCACCGCAATGTGCTCACCACCGGCCTGGATGCCTCGCTGGCGCTGATCAGCTTTCCGGCGGCTCTGTATCTGCGCCTGAGCATGCGCGCCTTTTCCCTGCTGGAAGCCTATATCTGGCCAGCCTCCCTCAGCTTTGCGCTGCTGATGAGTGTGATGTTTTTAAGCGCCCGCTCCTACCGGCGCATTTGGCGCTACACCTCGCTTGCGGATCTGATCAGCCTGGTGAAAATCGGCACGTTCGGGCTGATGTTGTTTTACATCGGCCTGTTTCAATTCACCAGGCTAGAAGATTTTCCGCGCTCCGTGATCCTCATTCATTGGATGATGTTTACCGCCATGCTGGTCAGCGTGCGGCTAGCCGCGCGGCTGATGAGTGATCGTGCACTGCTGAAAAAGCCTCAGCTGCTTGCCATAAACCGCACACCGGTAGTGCTGATTGGCGCCGGATCTCAGGCGGAAATGTTTATTCGCAGCGCGCAGCAGCACAGCGCGTTTCCCTATGAGCCCGTGGCGATTATTGACGATGAACCGCGAGCGCTCGGCAGTGAAATTCGCCATGTGCGCATTTACGGGCCACTCTCAGACTGCACGAAAGTGATTGAAAAATTCGCGCGCCAAGGCGTGGATGTCGCGCGGCTGATTTTGTGCGATGACGGGCTAAGTGCCCAGCAAAAACAATCCCTGCTCGATGTGGCAAGTGCGCATAAAATCTTGCTCTCGCGCCTACCGCGCTTGAGCGATCTGGGCAGCGATGGGCTCAGAGTCAGCATACAAAACGTTGCGGTGGAAGATATTCTAGGCCGCAGCCAGGCCGCGCTGGATGAAGATGCGATTGATGCCATGATTCGTGGCAAGCGCGTGCTGATTACCGGTGCCGGCGGCTCCATCGGTAGCGAGCTTGTGCGCCAGATTGCGCAGCACCATCCCGCAAGCATACTGTGCTTTGAGCTAAGCGAATACCTGCTCTATGAAATCTCGCAGGAGCTAAGCGCCGATTATCCGGAGGTGATCCATCGCAGCGTGATTGGCGATGTGCGCGATCACGATCAGCTAGCGCGGGTGATGGCGGAGTATAAGCCCGAGATGGTGTTTCACGCCGCCGCGCTCAAACACGTGCCGATGGCCGAGCATAACGCCAGTCAAGCCGTGCTGACCAACGCGCTGGGCACCAGCAATGTCGCCGCGTGCTGCCGTGCGGTGGGGGTGGCTACTCTGGTGCAAATTTCTACCGATAAAGCGGTGAATCCCACCAGTCTGATGGGGGCAACCAAACGGCTGGGGGAAATGATTGCGCAGGCACACGCACAGGAAGCAAGCTGCAGCACACGCATGGTCACGGTGCGGTTTGGCAATGTGCTGGGCTCGAACGGCTCGGTGGTGCCGCTGTTTCAGCGCCAGATCGCGCGCGGCGGGCCCGTGACCGTCACCCATCCGGACATGACGCGCTATTTAATGACCATTGGCGAAGCCGTGGGGCTGGTGTTGCAGGCCGCAGTACTGGCGCACGAGAACACCAAGGAACGCGCGCCAATTTTCGTGCTGGAAATGGGTGCGCCGGTGAAAATTCTTGATCTTGCCGTGCAAATGATTCGCCTGGCGGGGCGCACGCCCTACAGCGACATTGCGATTGAATTTACCGGCATTCGCCCCGGCGAAAAACTCTACGAAGAATTATTCTACGATGCGGAAAATTTACAGCCCACCACCCACCGATCCATCCGCAAAGCCGCTGCCAGACTGGTGGAGCTTAGCGAGCTCGAGGGCATGGTCGCGCGCCTCATCGCTTACGCGAAAACAGGCGAGGACGCACCGCTGCGCGCGCTGCTGATGCAAATCGTGCCCGAATACACACCGGAAACCACAACGGATTACTCGTTGGGAAGTGCCGCATGAGCCTTGATCTGATCCCCATTCGCCGCGCGCTGATTTCCGTATCCGATAAACGCCATTTAGAGGCGCTGGTCAGCACGCTTTCGGCTGCAGGTGTTGAGATTATTTCGACCGGCGGCACCGCGCGCTATATTGAAGATTTGGGCGTGGTGGTCACCACGGTGGAGCGCCTCACCGAGTTCCCTGAAATGCTGGATGGCAGAGTGAAAACGCTGCATCCGGCAGTCCACGGCGGTCTGCTTGCCGATCGCAGCAAGCCTCAGCATATGCAGGCTTTGCAGACGCATGACATCGCGCCGATTGATCTGCTGGTCGTGAATCTCTATCCGTTTGAATCGGCGCTGGCACGCGGCGAAGATCATGCGGGAATGATCGAGAATATCGATGTTGGAGGCCCCGCCATGATTCGCGCGGCGGCAAAAAATCACGCCAGCGTCGCGGTGCTGAGTGCGCCGGAGGATTACGCTGAACTCATCCACGCACTTAAGGCTGAGGGCGGTTTGCGCCTTGAACAACGCGCAGCGTTTGCTGCCAAAGCCTTCGCACTTACCGCCGCTTACGACAGTATGATTGCGATGTATTTAAGCGGCACCTGCGCCAGTAAAGCAGAGCAATTCCCCGCCCATCTGCTGGGTTACGCCCGCGCGCAGCTGCTTTCTTATGGTGAAAATCCGCATCAGCGCGCGTGCCTTTACCGCGCCCGCGCCGGTGCTGGCGGTGTCGCGCACGCACAGCTGCTGGGCGGCAAAGCGCTGAGCTATAATAATCTCTGCGATGCGGATGCTGCCTGGCAGCTGGTGGCCGCCTTCGATCAGGCCGCCTGCGTGATTGTCAAACACGGCAATCCCTGCGGCGTGGCGCTGGGAAGCGATGCAGCGAGTGCGTTTGTGAGCGCGCGCAGCGCGGATCCGCAAAGTGCCTTTGGTGGCGTGATTGCCATCAACCGCGCGCTTGATCATGCCTTCGTCAGCGCGATGAGCGATCTGTTTGCCGAAGTGGTCATTGCTCCTGCTTACGATCCCGACGCGCTGGAAGTCTTAAAAGCCAAGAAAAAAAACCTGCGCATTTTATATCAAAACACGCCGGAACAGCCGCTCTCCATCGCTGAGTTTCAGCTTAAAACCATTAGCGGCGGACTGCTGATGCAAAGCCGTGACCGCGAAAAAATCGATGCGAAACACTGGAAAACCGTCACGCAAAAAAGCTTCTCAGACGCGCAGCTTGCCGATGCCATGTTTGCCTTTGACATTGTCCGCGCGGTATCGTCCAACGCGATCGTGATTGTGAAAAACGGCGCGACGATCGGCATCGGTGCCGGCCAGATGAGCAGGGTGGATGCGGTGCGCATCGCGACTGAACATGCCCGTCGCCACGGCCATGACGTACGCGGTAGCGTGCTGGCTTCGGATGCGTTTTTTCCCTTTGCCGATAATGTTCACCTCGCCGCAGAGGCAGGCATTGCCGCCATTATTCAGCCCGGCGGCTCGGTGCGCGACGATGAGGTGATTGCTGCGGCCAATACGCATGGCACCGCGATGATGTTCACCGGCACCCGCCATTTCCGTCACTAGCGCTTACGCATTCGCCAGCGCTTCGCGCGCACGTTTTTTGCCTTCTTCCACCGTGGGCTGGGTGAACGGATCGACCTGAAGAATGGCGGCAACCATCAGGGTTTCAAGCATAGTGCTCACCATCCAGCGTGCGACATGGGCTAGATCCCACGCCCCGCGCTCTGTACGCAGCGCAATGCCGTGCGCGCGCAGTGTGGCGATGGTCGCCTCGGCGGAGGCGAGCAGCACCTGATGCAAATGCTTGCCGCGCAAATGGCTGAGCTGGGGCAGCGCACAGTCTGCCAACGGGCAGCCTGCCGCATCCATCTCGGGGGCAAGCATGGTAAATAATTTATCGCGCGGGCCGCCTAAATAAAGCTGTAGCTGACTATGCTGATCAATCGCACCGATGGAGGTAATCGGCGTGGGGCCGCGCAGGTCTTTGCCCAAACTTTCCGCCCAGCACTGCTTGTACCACTCTGTCAGCGCGCGCAGCCGGTCGCCGTAGGCAAACAGCACGTGCATGGGCTGCTCAGGAATGCTCGAAGCCAGCCAGCACGCACTCTCAAACAAGGTACGATCCTGAGTGCGCAGCTGCGTCATAAAATGATCATCCGCGGTGCGTAAAATCGCTTCCACATCCAGTCCGGCGAAACAAAGCGGCATCATGCCGACGATGGAAAACACGCTAAAGCGCCCGCCCAGATTCGCGGGGTGATGCAGCACC
This sequence comes from Alphaproteobacteria bacterium, assembly GCA_022841525.1. Lineage (GTDB taxonomy): Bacteria > Pseudomonadota > Alphaproteobacteria > Rickettsiales > UBA3002 > JALHRI01. The sequence goes on from JALHRI010000025.1 coordinate 24,623, forward strand.
GGCCAGCCTTGCTGTAGCGCAAGTTGCATGAGTGTGCTTTCTGCAGGCTGAGTGATGACCGCCGTGCACGGCTTCAAATCAATGTTCTGCGTGCGTGCATGTGCCATCACCGCCAGGGTGGTGGCCAGCGTTTCCATCGTCTCACCGGATTTACTGATGATTAAAAACGCGGTTTCATTCAGGTTTAACTTGGCCAGTAAGCGCTGCGTGCTTTCGCTATCGGCGTTGCTGAGAAAATGGATGTTATCGGCGGCCGCATCCAGCGCGCAGAGTGCCTGAGCGCCAAGGCTGGCGCCGCCGGTGCCAATCACCACCAGCTGCGAGCCCTGCGCGCGCAGCTGAGCGCATACGCCGCGCATCGCATCCATCTGCGCTGGTTCGAGCGAACTGGTGAGCGGTTGGGCGGAGGCAAGTTTTATCGTATGTTCCCAGATGGCCTCGCAGCGAGAGGCGCTCTGCTGGTAACGTGCCAGCGCTTGCGGCGTAATGCCGCGCAGCATCGTAGAAAGATCAATCACGGAGCAGCAGCTTCGCCGCTGGCTGGCGAGCCGCCCACCACAGCAAAGGTCAGATTCGCAGGGTTAAGCAGGCTGGCAGCGACACGGTTTACATCCGCGCACGAGGTGGCTTCCACCGCACGGATACGTTTATCTAAATAGTTTTCCGGCAGATCAAACAGCTGCATCATGCGCAGCATTTCCACTTGCGCGGCGGTATTATCCAGCTCCAGCTGCATCGCGCCAAGCAAGTAGGTTTTCGCATTCTCGCAGGCGCTGCTGGGCACACCTTTTTCCTGCAATTCTTTCAGCAGGCGCGCCGTGCGCTCCATCACCTCGTCGGCCGATTCGTTACGCGTGGCGGCATGGCCGATTAGAAGACTTGCACCGCGCGCTAGATTTAGCTGCGTGCTCACACCATAAACCAAACCGGATTCTTCACGCAGATTTTGCATCAGCAGTGAGGAAAGCCCCTGCCCGCCGAGCACCATGTGCAGAAGGTAGGATGCATAAAAATTATCATCGCTACGCGCCACCCACGGCAGCGCAAAGGCAATCACGGTTTGCGGCACCGCCATGGTTTCTTTCACCGTGCTACCGGCATGCTCCAGCGAGGCACGCGCGACGGGCACGGGGCCCATATCGTTTTGTTCAAGCCCCGATAGTAGCGGCTCAAGCAGGGTTTCCACGTCTGAGGTTTCTGCGTCCCCCGCGACGGCTACCACCACGTTACCTGCGGTGAGATAGGTTTGGATAAAGGCGGTAATGTCCTGCGGCTCGAGACGCGCGAGGTCTTCCGGTGTTCCCATCGCCGGATTGGCGTAGGGGTGATCTTCAAATAAACGGCTCATCAGCAGCCTGTCAGCGCGGTAGGCCGGTTGCTCTGAAAGTCTCGCTAGCCTGGAAATGGTGCGCACCCGCACGCGTTCGAGATCTTCTGTGGCAAGACGCGGCGATAGCAGCGCTTCTTTCGCCAGATCGATCGCCACCGGCAAATGCTCGCGCAAGGTAGTGATGGAAAGTGTGAAATGATCTTCATCAACACTCGCGCTCATGCTGATCGCATGTTCAGCAAGCGCCTCCTGAAACGCATCGGCGGTTTTCTCTTTGGTGCCTTCCATCAACATTTGCGAGGCCATATACGCCAGTCCGCGCGCGCCAAAACTATCTGCTGCGGCACCCGCACCTTCAAACGTGATGCGCACATTCACCACCGGTACGCTATCGTCGTGCAGTGTGAGCAAATTACCGCCACCTTCCAGCGCATCGCGCGAGACATCGAAGGCCTGCGCACTCAGCGGCATCCACGTAAGCAGCATCACGTACAATACACGCAGGTGTTTAGAACGCATACGCCGCCTCCTGCGTGTTGAGGGCGGCCATCGGCACCGAAGGCGGTTCTTTCGCAGGCTCTGACGTCGTCGGTGCCGGCGCTAAAAAGCCTTTGACGACGGGGCTTTTGGTCAGCATCTGCTCGGCGAGGGCTTCGACCTGTCTGGCATCGACTGCATGAATCGATTCCTGCCAGCCATAAAATACCTGCTCACTCAGACCAAGCATCGCAAGCTCGCCAAATACGCGCGCCAGCGACATAAGCCCGTCCTGGGCGAACAAGGCGGCAGCGGACAAGGTGGTTTTCGCCTGCTGCATGCGCGCCTCAGGAATGCTACGCACTGCCTGCGCTAGCGCCATGCTCAGCGCGCTGTCTGCCTGCTCAAGGCTGACGCCATCTGCCAGCGCCAGCGACACCGTGAAACTACCCGGCCCCTTACTCCAGCCGTCCGCATGTACGCTGATATCGGTGGCGATTTTCTGATCGCGTACCAGCGCGCGGTAGAGCGCACCCGTGCGCGGCGCACCGAGATACTCGCCCAGCACATCCAGCACAAAGGCATCTTTCAGCGCGTTCGTATCACCGTAAGAGGGCACCGTGTAGGTGCGCACCAAACGCGGCTGCGCAACACGCGCATCTTCCAACCGCACGCTGCGGGTTGTGATAAGCTGCGGCTCACGCGCCCACAGGCGCTCAGGCGCGGGCGCTTGCGGCAGCTTGCCGTAATGACCGGCCGCGATTTTATGTACCTGCTCGGGATCCACATCGCCGACGACTAACAGCACCATGTTCGACGCGCGGTAATACTGATCACGGAACGCTTTCGCATCGGTGGCAGTGAAACGGGTAATGGTATCTGGCCAGCCAATCGGTGGCTGACGGTAAGGATGCGCCAAAAACTGCACCGCACGCAGTTGCTCGGCAAGCTGCGAGGCGGGCTGATTATCCACCCGCATGCGGCGCTCTTCGGCGATGACTTTCACTTCACGCGCGGCGGCCTGCTCATCAAACGTCAGATGCTGCAGGCGGTCGGCCTCCAGCGCCATCACGGTTTCTAAATGTTCTTTGGGTACGGTGGCGTAATAGCCAGTATAATCCACCGCGGTGAACGCGTTATGATCACCGCCAATGCGGGTGATTGCTTCGTCATACGCCCCTTTAGGATGGGCTTTGGTGCCAGAAAACATCATATGTTCCAGAAAATGCGCCAGCCCCGGCTTATCTGCCGGATCATCGGCGCTGCCGGCTTTCACCCACAGCATATGCGTCACCGCCGGTACGCGCGCGGTGGGAATCACCCATACGC
>JALHRI010000026.1:0-2505 GCA_022841525.1 Alphaproteobacteria bacterium
AAGCGCAGCATCACCGTTTTGTTGATCAGGCGAGTGCGGAGCTTGATATATTATTCGAGTTTGCCGATGAGCATAAAATGAATCTTGCCGAAGTAAGCCCGGAAAGATTACTTGAACATCAGCCGTCTCGCAATACGCTGCCTTCATCCTTTGGCCGTGGCATGGTGGGTTAACCACCACGCTTTACCAGCATTTTCGCCAGTGCCTGATCGCCGCTGGCACGGGCATAGCCAAACGGTGTCTTGCCATTTCTACCATAAAACGCAGGGTTTGCGCCGCGTGCTAGCAGCAGCCGCGCGGTATCTTTCGCACCGGCGCGAATGGCGACGATGAGCGCGCTATCGCCATGACCATCACGCTGATTGACGTTAACCCCAGCATTCAGGAGCGCGCGCACGCCTGCAACATCGTTGCGCGCAGCCGCACGCATCAGCATGGCGTCGTAATCCGTCCGCGTGCGGCGAATCGGCAGATGCGCGTTTTGCGGCGCGTACGCGGTGCGGTAAATGCTCGCTGGCAGCACTACCCGCTTATAGATAAAGTTAGTTTTCGGATAGGTGCGCGATGGCGCAAGCGTGCTATGCCAGGTTTTGCTGCCGCCTCGATCTTCCGGCAAGCCGTCTTTTGCGGCTTCGCTTAGCGCGGAGCCGAATTCTTCGGGTGTTGGCGGGCCAAACGGCTCGGTTGCGGGGAGTGTAGGGCCATAAAGTGCCGCCTGAGCGGCAGTATCTTGAAAGGGCATCGGCGGCGGCGGCAACGTATCACCGGCCAGATCTGCTTCTTCATTGGCTGCGGGCACGGCAGGCGGCGGATCCGCTTTATCGAGCAGTTCTTTGGGCAGTAATTCCGCCGGATTGGCGATTTTTTTCTCTTCTTCCTTTGGCGGCTCGGGCAGTTTCAGACCGGGAAGGGGCGGGGGAAGTGCTGGCGCTTCTGGGGATTTCTCGGCGGCTGGTTCTGCCCTCTGTACGGCGGGCGCGCCAGGTGTTGCAGGCGCGCTACCGGATCCAGGAATCGACAGTCCCGGAGGGGGGGGTAAGTTGAGCAGACCGGGCGGGGGCGGGTCCGCCGCGTAGGCGATGAGCGGCGCAGTAAGCGCAGAAAACATCAGCCATAATTTTACGTTTGTATAATGAAGTTTCGCGAGCATGCTCGCAGTGAGCCATGATTGCCGCGCGACTGCCAGATAAGCTTTAATCTTTTGCATTTTTTGATGATTTTTTGGCAGCGCTGTAGCGCTTTGCCAACAGAGGCTCAGATGGGTAACAGGCTGCGCCAACTTTATCCACAGATTAATCGCGAAATTATGACCCACTTTTGGGGACAGCGAATTCGTGCATTTTTGCTGCCCGGAAGGGGCTTGCCACGGCGAAAGATTCTCCGCCGTGCCCAAAAAATCCCTTGACTCATCCCAGCTTCACCCATAGTTTTCCAATTAATTCCAAAAAAAACCAAAAATGGACGATCTGTTAGATTGCGGGATGTGTGGTGTAGTGACCGTACAAAATCTGCGGAGAAATTCATTATGCTTTTGGTTTTAATGGTAAAATTATCAGAATTTTTCTGAGCGTGTGTTAAAAATACCGGCGCGTTGCGCCAGTGAGGATGGTAAACGTGGCGTTGTTTCTCTCTACCATCGAGAAGCAGATCGATAAGAAGGGGCGCGTGTCGGTGCCGCCGAGCTTTCGCGCTAGCCTCAGCCATCCGCAATTTTCCGGGGTAGTGGCGTATGGCTCGTTTGTGCATCCGTGCATTGAGGCCTGCGGCATGGAGCGGATGGAGCAGCTGCATGCGCGCATCGAGGCGCTTGATCCCTTCTCGGAAGAGCGCGACGCGTTTGCTACCGCTATTTTAGGCGGCGCGGTGCAGCTGGCGTTTGATAGCGAGGGACGCATCAGCCTGCCGGAGCGGTTGATCGCACTGGCTGGTTTGGGCGCATCCTGCGTATTTGTTGGCAAGGGCGCGACCTTTGAAATCTGGGAGCCGAAAGCCTTTGCTGCGCATAATGATGCGGCGCGGACACTGGCAAAAACACATCGCGGCGTGCTGAAATCCTCGCCGCAGACGGGAGCGTGATGCCAGCAGCAAGCGCGCATATTCCCGTCATGCTCAGCGAAGTGATGGCTGCATTTGCAGAGTTGCCCGAAGGCGCCACCATTGTTGACGGTACGTTTGGCGCCGGCGGCTACACGCGCGCACTACTACGTGCAAAATTCCGCGTGATCGCGATTGACCGCGATCCGAATGCTCAGTTACTTGCCGAAGCGCTTGCCCAGGAATTTCCTGGGCATTTTTTATTCCTGAGCGGTTGTTTTGGCGACATGATCGCCTTACTGGCCGCGCATCGCATTACGCAAATTGACGCGCTGGTACTGGATCTGGGCGTGTCTTCCATGCAGCTCGACCAAGCAGAGCGGGGCTTTTCGTTCAGCAAATCCGCGCCGCTGGATATGCGCATGGGCACCCAGCCTTTGAGTGCGTACCAGCTGATTAACGAAGCGCCAG
>JALHRI010000026.1:2515-26159 GCA_022841525.1 Alphaproteobacteria bacterium
GTATTTTGTACGAATACGGCGAAGAGCGCCGCAGCCGCGCGATTGCGCGCGCGGTGGTGGCCGCCCGAAATATTGCGCCGATTACGACCACGACAGCGCTGGCAGAACTGATTGCCGGTGTGGTGAAACAAAGCGGCAAAATTCACCCCGCAACACGCAGTTTTCAGGCGATTCGTATTGCGGTGAATGATGAACTTGGCGAGCTGACGCGTGCGCTGAATGCCGCAGAAAACCTGCTTGCTCCAGGTGGTAAGCTGGTGGTGGTGAGTTTTCATTCCCTCGAAGACCGGATGGTGAAGCAGTTTATTGCCTCGCGCTCTCAGACGCGCGAAGTCATGAGCCGTCACACCCCTGCTGCGCTGCAGCAAAACACGCCTGTAAGACCGCCCAGCTTTCTACGTTCGCACCCTCAAAAAATCTTTCCGTCAGAGAAAGAATGTCAATCCAACCCCCGTGCTCGTTCGGCAACGATGCGTATGGCGATACGCTCTCACCATCCGGCATGGGGAGGGCATTCTTGAGCTTCCGTGTTTTCACCGTTTTAGGGTTGTTGATGTTATCGCTCGCGGCGCTGGGGATTTACCTGGTGAAATACCGCGTGCAGGATCTGCAAAAAGAAGTCGCCGCTACCCACAGCGCCATCCTGCATGAGCGTGAAGCAACCGCACTCTTAACGGCGGAATGGCATTATTTGTGCACGCCCAAACGTATCGCTGCGCTGCAGCAAAAATACCTGCAGCTTGTGCCATTATCGGCCAAACAAACCGTTGCGTTTGGTGCGCTTGACTTGCCGCAAATGCCTGCATCTTCGGCGCTGCAGCATGCCGCCAGCGAAGGGGGCTATTGATGCGTAATTTGCAGCGCAGCACTGGTCGTCGTCCCGCTAGCCGTATTGTGCAGGCGGAAAGCTCTGGGCGCAAATCGGTCGATCAATCGCGCGTGCGGCTGACCGCCGTGGTGCTGTTTTTTGCGCTGTGCTACGGCGCGCTCACCCTGCGTTTGATCGAAGTCAGCGTCATGCATTCTGCGGCCTTGCCGTTTCGTCAGATGGTGAGCGAGCCGCAACTGCTCATCGCGCAGGAAGAAGAAGTCGATGCGCAGGCGCAAGGCATTATCAGCAGCAAAGTGCGCCGCGATATTGTGGATCGCCGTGGTCAGGTGCTGGCGACCTCGCTGCCCACCGCGTCGCTGGCGGCGAATCCGACGTTGATTCGTCACGAGCATGAAGTGGCCGCCGCGCTGGCGGCATTGCTGCCCGGTGTGAATGGCCGCGCACTGGAATCCAAGTTCAAAAATAAACGCACCAGTTTTCTGTATGTGAAGCGCCATTTAACCCCGGCGCAGCAGGAAGCGGTGAACCGCCTGGGCGTGCCGGGATTATTTTTTGAAGCCGATACCCGCCGCGTCTATCCATACGGCGCGCTACTGGCGCATGTGCTGGGTTTTGTCGGCGTGGATAATCAGGGACTTTCCGGCCTTGAGCGCGGGCTGGATAAAAAGCTGCGCGAGCCATGGCACGAAAAACCGCTCGCCCTTTCACTGGATGTGCGCGTGCAGGCGATGTTGCATGAAGAATTAACGCAAGCGGTCAAAACATTCCGCGCGATCGGTGCCGCAGGTGTGGTGGCCGATGTGCATACGGGCGAAATCATCGCCTTGGTCAGCCTGCCGGATTTTAACCCCAACCAGCCGCAGCTAGCCTCAGAAGAAGCGCGCTTTAACCGCGTGACGCTGGGGGCGTATGAAATGGGTTCGGTGTTTAAAACCTTTACCTCGGCCGCCGCGCTTAAACATGGCACCGCCACGATGCATAGCGGGTACGATGCCACGCAGCCTATTGAAGTCGCGCGCTTTACCATTTCGGATACACACCCGAAAAATCGCTGGCTGAGTGTGCCGGAAATTTTCGCCTACTCCTCCAATATCGGCACGGTAAAAATGGCGATGGATGTGGGTACCAAACGCCTGAAGGCGTTTTTGGGCAGTCTGGGCATGTACAGTCCGGTGACCACCGAGCTGGGCGAAGCGGCGCAGCCACTGGCACCTAGGCAATGGCAGCCGATTAACACGATGACGATTTCTTATGGTCACGGCATCTCGGTATCGCCGCTGCATGTGGTGCGCGCATTTTCAGCGATTGCAGGCGACGGGCATATGCGTCCGCTTACCTTTATGAAACACGATGCTGCAGCGAAGAAACACCACGAAACAGGTGAGGCAGTGCTCGCCCGCGCGCAGGTTGCGCAGGTCAGAAAATTGCTGCGCCTCGTGGTGGCGCACGGCACGGCGAAGAGTGCCAATGCGGCGGGCTATAGCGTGGGCGGTAAAACCGGAACGGCAGAAAAAGTATCCGGACGCGGCTACAAAGCCGATGCCAAGCTCGCCAATTTTGTCGGCGTCTTTCCCGCGCACAAACCGCGTTACACGATTTTGGTGATGGTCGATGAGCCCACAGGCACCAAAGAAACTTACGGCTATGCCACGGGGGGCTGGGTGAGCGCGCCGGTGGTTGGCCGGTTTGTTGAGCGCGCGGCACCGGTGCTGGGCATCGCACCAAGCTGGAGTACGTTTGATAGCGAAGCCGAAGCCTTATGGGCAGATTTGGAGCTGAAAGCCGCAGCACGCATGGGCAAGCCTAAGGGGGTGCAGAATGCAGCTTACTGAGCTGATCGCACGCGCCGGTATTGAGGGCGTCACTATGACTGGCGGCGATGGGGTGGAGATTGCCGATATCACCACCGATTCGCGCAGCGTGAAGCCCGCCAGCCTGTTTATTGCCGTGCCCGGTACGCAGCATCAGGGCGCGCATTATATCCCCGCTGCCTTGAAACAGGGCGCAGCGGCACTGCTGATTGATGCGGGTTTGAAGCTCGATATTCCGGCGGCGGCCGCGATCGTGCGCGCACCCCATGTCCGCGCTGCGGTTGCAAAACTAGCTGCCGCATTTTTTACACCGCAACCTTACGCCATGGTCGCGGTGACGGGGACGGACGGCAAAACCTCTACCGCAGATTTTGCGCGTCAGCTTTTTACCCTTACCGGCCACGCCAGCGCCTCGATGGGGACGCTGGGTCTGCTCTCAGATCATGCAGCGCTGAATGAGGCGTTTGCGAAAAATAATACCTCGCCCGAACCAGTATTGCTGCACCGCACCCTCACCCAGTTAGCCATGCTTGGCACGCAGTATGTGGCCATAGAAGCCTCGAGCCACGGGCTTGATCAGCACCGCTTGCACGGCGCAAACATTCGCGCGGCGGCCTTTACCAACCTCACCCGCGACCACCTGGATTATCACGGCACCATGGAAGCCTATGCGGAGGCCAAGCGTAAGCTATTTTCCGAAGTGCTGATGGACGGTGGCACCGCCGTGATTCACGCCGATGACCCGTATGCTGAGTATATGGCTTCGGGCGTCAAACAAAAAGCGGCCACGCTGTGGCGATTTGGCCGTTCAGGCACCGAGTTGAAATTGCGAGCGCTGCGTCAGGTGGCAAGCGGGCTTGAGGCTGATCTCGACATTTTTGGTGCACGCCACAGCCTTGCGCTGCCGCTCTACGGTGCGTTTCAAATGCTCAATATTTTAGCGGCGATTGGCCTGTGCGCCGCCTGCGATATTGCGCCGGAAAAGCTGATCGCGCAGGTGCCACATTTGGTAGGTGTGAAAGGCAGACTTGAGCGGGTGGCCAGCCTGCCAAACGGCGCGCTGTGCTTCGTTGATTACGCGCATACACCCGCAGCGCTTGAGAATATTTTGCGCACGCTGAGGCCGCATACCAGCGGCAAGCTGTACGTGGTGTTTGGCTGCGGTGGTGACCGCGATACCGGCAAGCGCCCCGAGATGGGCAAAGCCGCCGCAACCTTCGCCGATAGTGCGGTGGTGACCGATGATAATCCGCGCTCAGAAAATCCGGCAGCCATTCGTGCGGCGATTCTTGCGGCCGCGCCGGAGGCTAAGGAAATCCCAGACCGCGCTGAGGCCATCGCGCGCACTATCGAAAAGCTGAATGCGGGCGACACGCTGGTTGTCGCCGGTAAAGGGCATGAGAATTACCAGATCATCGGCGCGCAGACACTGCCGTTTGATGATGCCGAAATTATCCGTAGCACCGTGAGGACTTTATGAGCAATCTGTGGAATGCCAGCGATTTATGCACGGCCATGCAAGGCACGTGCGAGGGCAAATGGCACGTTAAAAGCGTGGTGATTGATTCGCGCAAGGTAGCGCCGGGTGCGTTGTTTTTTGCCTTACCCGGCACGCAGGTTGACGGGCATGATTATGTCGTGGCTGCACTAGAAAAAGGCGCCGCCGGTGCGGTCGTCAGTCGCTACGTTGCTGGCGCACCCAAAGCGCAGCAAATTTTAGTGGAAAATGTAGAAGTTGCACTGCAGCAATTGGGTCGCGCCGCGCGCACGCGAAGCAACGCTAAGTTTATCGGCATTACCGGCAGTGTTGGCAAAACCGGTGCCAAAGAAATGCTGCACCGCGCGCTTAGTGCATGCGGCACCAGTTTTGCCACCGTGGGTAATTACAATAACCATCTCGGGGTGCCCTTGACGCTGGCGAATCTGCCGCGCGATACGCAATATGCGGTGCTGGAAATGGGCATGAACCATGCGGGTGAAATCAGCGTGCTTTCGCACATGGTGCGCCCGCATGTGGGGCTCATCACCACGGTGGATGCGGTGCATATCGAGTTTTTTAATAGCGTCGCCGAAATTGCCGATGCCAAAAGCGAAATGTTTGATGGCATGGGCAAGCAGGGCGCAGCGGTGCTCAACCGCGATAACCCGCATTATGCGCGCTGCCGCAGTCACGCGGAAGCGCGTGGTCTGGACCGGATTTTGACGTTTGGATCGCACGCAGAATCCTGGGCGCGTTTGGTGCGCTACATGATTGATGAAGAAGGCTCGGCCATCGAAGCACAGATTGGCGGCGAGATGCTGAACTTCACCATCGGTGCCGTGGGCAAACATTGGGCGATGACGGCGCTGGCCGTGCTTTCCTGCGTGCATGCCGTGGGTGCGGATATGGCGCGTGCCGCAAGCGCGCTCAAACATTTTTCTGAACCCAAGGGTCGCGGCCAGATTCAAAAGCTCAGCTACAAAACCGGCCAGTTGCGTCTGATTGATGATGCCTATAATGCCAGCCCCGTTTCGGTGAATGCGGCGATTGAGAAAGTCGCCGCGATTCGCGATGCCAGCATCCCGAAGCCGCGCACGGTGGTGGTGCTTGGCGATATGCTTGAGCTGGGCGAGCACGCGCAGGACATGCATGTTGGGTTGGTGCCCTCGTTGATCAATAACCAGATGGATTTAGTGTTTGCTGCGGGCAGTTTCATGCAGCATTTATATGCTGCACTGCCAGAAGCGATGCGCGGTGCGTATGCGCCAAGCAGCGCACAGCTTGCGCCCAAAGTGATTGAGAAATTAGCGCCGGGCGATCTGGTGCTGGTGAAAGGCTCACGTGGCAGTAAAATGGACGTGGTGGTCAGCGCGATTGAAGCGCAAAGTTCTAAGGAATAGCGAGGGCGTATGCTGCAACATTTTCTCGTACCGCTGGCGAATGATTTTCAGATGTTTAATTTATTTCGCTATCTGACTTTTCGCAGTGGCGGCGCGATTGTAACCGCGCTGATTATCAGTTTCATTCTCGCGCCGCGTCTGATTGCCTGGCTGAGAAAAGTGCAGCGCGGCGGTCAGCCCATTCGCGATGATGGGCCGCAAACCCATCTTTCCAAGCAGGGCACGCCGACCATGGGCGGGCTGATGATGTTGGTTTCGGTCAGTGTATCGGTGCTGTTATGGGCGGATCTGAACAACCCTTACATCTGGGTTGCGCTGGGGGTGATGCTGGGTTACGGCCTGATTGGCTTTGTCGATGACTACTTAAAAATCTCGAAGAAAAACACCAAAGGATTATCAGGCAAGCGCAAACTTTTATTGCAGTTTTTGATCGCCGGCGTGGCGGCCTATGCCTGCACTCAAACATCGCCGCAGCATCTTGCGCATCATGTAAGCGTACCGTTTTTTAAAGATATGCTGATTCATCTGGGCGTTTTTTATATTCCGTTTGCGATGCTGGTGATGGTCGGTGCATCCAACGCGGTCAATCTGACGGACGGGCTGGATGGGCTAGCGATCGTGCCGATCATGATTGCTGCAGGCTGTTTTGCCCTGATTGCGTATTTGGTAGGTAATGCCGTGTTTGCGGATTATCTGCAGATCAGCATGGTGCCAGGCACGGGGGAACTGGCGGTGTTTTGTGCCGCAATGATTGGCGCTGGGCTTGGCTTTCTGTGGTATAATGCGCCACCTGCAATGGTATTTATGGGCGATACTGGCAGCCTGGCATTTGGTGGTGCGCTGGGCGCCATCGCGGTGATTAGTAAGCATGAAATTGTACTGGCCATTATTGGCGGGCTGTTTGTGCTTGAAGCGCTGTCGGTGATTATTCAGGTAGTGTCGTTTAAGACCACCGGTAAGCGCGTGTTTCGCATGGCGCCGATTCATCATCATTTTGAAAAAATGGGCTGGCCGGAATCCACCGTGGTGATTCGTTTCTGGATCATTTCCGTGGTGCTGGCACTGATTGGTCTTTCAACGCTAAAACTGCGCTAACCATGCACGCAGGCATCACGCGCAATTATGGTATGGTGGGGCTGGGAAAAACCGGTCAGGCAACCGCGCGTGCACTCACGGCGCAAGGCCATCGCGTGATCGCATGGGATGATGGCGCGCCCTCGCGCGCGGCCTTTGCTGCAAGCGTTGCTGACGTGCCGCTTATACCGCTGGAAGAATGGCCGTGGCATGAGGTAGATGCTATGATTTTAAGCCCCGGCGTACCCCTGCATTTTCCTCTGCCGCACCGCAGCGTGACAATGGCACGCACGCATGGTGTTGCGATTACCAGCGATATTGAATTATGGTGCGATGCACATCCGCATACGCCCATGATTGGCATTACCGGCACCAACGGAAAATCGACCACCACTACGCTGATTGGCCATATTCTTGCCTATGCGAAACGGCAGGCGGTCGTCGGCGGAAATCTTGGCACACCGGTCATGGCGCTGCCGGCCATGGATGAAGGCGGTGTTGCGGTGTTTGAGCTTTCATCGTATCAGCTGGATTTGTGCAATCACACGCGCGTGCATACCGCGGTGCTGCTTAATTTCAGCCCCGATCATCTGGATCGTCACGGTTCGATGGCCGGATATATTCAGGCAAAGGCGAGAATATTTGCCCATCAGCAGGCGGGCGATGTGGCGATCATCGGGGTGGATGATGACGATGCGCGCGGTCTGTATGAAACCATGCGTGCGCGAAGCGATGTGCGCACGATCGCGATCAGTGGCCGCATGCGCTGTGAGGGCGGGGTATATGTTGAAAACGGCGTGCTGGTGGATGCGCGCGCTCACCAAGAAAAGCGCTTCGATGTGTCGGCCATCAAAGCGCTGCAGGGGGAGCATAATTGGCAGAATGCTGCTGCCGCTTACGCTGCCTGCGTGCTTCAAGATATTGCACCCGAAACTATCTACGCCGCGATGCAGCAATTTAGTGGTCTGGCGCACCGCATGCAGTGGCTGGGCGAAGTAGGCGGGGTGAGCTGCGTCAACGATAGCAAAGCCACCAACGCAGATGCGGCTGAAAAAGCGCTGCGTAACTATCATCACATCTACTGGATTGCAGGCGGCGTTGCCAAAGACGGCGGCATCGAGAGTCTGCGTGCTTATGCGCCGCACATTCGCCGTGCTTACCTTATCGGCGAAGCGGCGCCGCTGTTTCAGCAGACGCTTGCGATGTGGGGGGTGCAGACCGTGATGGCAGGTACGATGGATAAGGCATTCGCGCAGGCGCTAAGCGATGCGCGCGCAGACGCTGAAAAAGCGGTTGAAGGTGCGTGCGTGCTGCTCTCACCAGCGTGTGCATCGTTTGATCAATACCCGAATTTTGAAGCACGCGGTGAGCATTTCATGCGGCTGTTTGCAGCGCAATCGGAGGCGGCGAATGTTCACGCTTGATCGCAGAAATACCAGCGCGCTTGGCCGCTGGTGGTTCACCGTAGATCGCCCGCTTGTCGCCGCGATTGTGGTGCTGGTCTGTTTAGGGGTGTTTATGATTGCGGCAGGCGGCCCTCCCGCAGCGCAGCGTATGGGGCTGCCGGACTTTTATTTCGTCACCCGTCACCAGATTTATTTGTGCCTTTCAGCGCTTGCGATGCTGCTGATCTCGATGCTCAGAAGCGATGATGTCAAGCGTGTGGCGCTGCTTGGGCTGATCTTAAGCGGCGTGCTCATGGCGCTGCTGCCGCTGATCGGTTACGAAAATAAAGGGGCGATTCGCTGGGTGCATGTGATGGGGTTGTCGCTACAGCCGTCAGAATTTATGAAGCCGTGTTTTGCGGTTGTCTCCGCGTGGATTTTTGCGCAGCATTTTACCTCCTCCAGTCTGCCTGCTTACCGCATTGCCACGGGCATTTATATTCTGATGGTGATGCTGCTTATCATGCAGCCGGACTTCGGGATGACGGTCACCATCACCGCCATGTTTGGTGTACAGTTTTTCTTAGCGGGCATGCCGTTTGTTTGGGTGGTGCTGATGCTCGCAGGTGCGATGGGTGGCGGCTTTGCGGCCTATTTCTTTTTGCCTCACGTCACCTCGCGGATTGATCGCTTCCTTGATCCATCCAGCGGCGATAATTATCAGGTGCAACAATCGCTCAATGCGTTTCGTGAGGGCGGCATTGTCGGCGTTGGCCCGGGTGAGGGGGTGGTCAAACAAAGCCTGCCCGATGCGCATACCGATTTTATTTTTGCAGTAGTCGGCGAAGAGTTTGGCGCGCTGTTCTGTCTGGGCATTCTGCTGTGCTTTGCGTTTATTGTGCTGCGCGGGCTGATGCGTCTGCGCGAAGAACATGACCATTTCACCATTATCGCCGTGGCCGGATTGCTGACGCAGTTTGGCATGCAGGCGTTCATTAATATGGGCGTGGCGGTCAATTTGCTGCCCGCCAAAGGCATGACGCTGCCGTTTTTAAGTTACGGCGGATCGTCACTAATGGCTGTGGCGCTGGGGATGGGGATGGTGCTGGCACTCACCCGTCGCCGCTTCGGACAGATGATGGTGGATCTGAGAAAAAAATAACGAGACAGCGCAATAACGCTTGCGCAGGGGCGCAGCTGGGCTAGATTCTGCCTGCAACAGCGCGAGCATTCATGAGCCAACATTTCACGCAGTCATCACCCCGCATCATCGTACTGGCCGCAGGCGGTACGGGAGGGCATTTATTTCCCGCCGAAGCATTGGCCGAAGTGCTGCTGGCGCGGGGCTATCAGCCCGTGCTGCTGACCGATAATCGTTTTGATGATTACGCCAGTCATGAAGCCTATGATGCGTTTTCGCGCACGCCCGTATACCGTGTGGCCAGTGCGCGCAGTGGCGGTTCTTTCAGCGTACGGATTCGTAACGCACTGGGGATTGTGCAAGGCGTGGTGCAGGCGCTGAAAATGCTGAAGTCGCTAACGCCGGTTGCAGTGATTGGCTTTGGGGGCTACCCATCGTTTCCGACCATGTTGGCGGCGGTGCTGCGCTGCGATATCACGCTGCTGCAGGAACAAAATTCGGTGCTTGGGCGCACCAACCGCATCTTAGCGCCGATGGTGAAGGCGCTGGCGTTGACCTATCCGGTGACCAGGCGTTTGCCATCACGGGTGAAGGCGCGCGCGGTGCATATCGGCAATCCGGTGCGCGCGCAGGTCAAGGCGCTTGCGGAGATTCCTTACGCGCCACCGGTGGAAGGTGGTATCCTCAAACTACTGGTCATTGGTGGTAGTCAGGGTGCGAAAATTTTCTCAGAGGTGGTGCCCAAAGCGGTGGAAGCACTGCCGGAAGAAGTGCGCCGGCGCATACGGATCGATCAGCAATGCCGCCGTGATGAAGTGGATGAGGTGCGTGCGCGCTATGAGGCACTCGGGCTGCAAGCCGATATTCAGCCCTTTTTCAACGATATGAGCGCGCGGCTCGCCAGCGCCCATTTAGTGATTGCGCGCGCAGGTGCTTCCACGGTTTCGGAGTTATCCGTCGCGGGGCGGCCTGCGATTTTGGTGCCGCTGCCGAGTGCGGCTGACCAGCATCAGTACTACAACGCGCAGGCGGTGGAAGATATTGGCGGCGGCGTGGTGATGCCGCAAAGCGGCTTCACGGCGGAAGCCTTAAGTGCCAAGCTGATTGCGTACAGCCATTTACCCGCGACGTTGCACGAGGCCTCGCGCCAGATACGCCTGCTAGCTCGCCCGCGCGCGGCAGAGGCGCTGGCCGATTTGCTGCTCAAAACGGCGGGATGTGCACCGGAGCATCCGCAGGAAAATACTGCACCGCAACCACCGATGGTGCTGCGCGAAATTTTAGTGAAAGAGGCTGTATGAATCTGCGTGTATCGCTGAGTAAACCTTCGGCGGCGATGTCGCCAGCCTTTGCCCCGCACGATGTGGGGCTGCTGCATTTTGTCGGCATTGGCGGGATTGGCATGAGCGGCATTGCCGAGCTTTTGCATAATTTAGGCTACCGCGTGCAAGGTAGCGACATGTCGGAAAATTATACCACCCAGCGCCTGTGCAAACTGGGCATTGAGGTCATGGTCGGTGCGCATCAAGCGGCGAATGTGGCGCATGCGAGCGCGGTGATTATTTCTTCCGCAGTGCGGCCGGATAATCCGGA
The DNA here is from genome assembly GCA_022841525.1 of Alphaproteobacteria bacterium. Taxonomy (GTDB): domain Bacteria; phylum Pseudomonadota; class Alphaproteobacteria; order Rickettsiales; family UBA3002; genus JALHRI01. Next base: position 13,232 of record JALHRI010000026.1, read on the forward strand.
AGTGAAAGAGGCGCGTGCGCGGCGCATTCCGGTCGTGCGGCGGGCAGAAATGCTGGCGGAACTGATGCGGCTGAAAACCACGATTTCGATCGCGGGAACGCATGGTAAAACCACTACCACGTCGCTGGTCTCCACGTTGCTGCTGGCGGCGGAATATAAGCCCACCGTGGTGAATGGCGGCATTATCAACGCGTATGGCACCAACGCGATTTTGGGCGAAAGCGACTGGATGGTGGTCGAGGCCGACGAGTCGGATGGCACGTTTATCAAAATCCCCTCAACGGTGGCGATCATCACCAATATCGACCCCGAACATCTTGATCATTACGGCTCGTTTGAGGCGCTGAAAGATGCGTTCAAACAATTCCTCGAGCAGTTGCCGTTTTACGGGTTTGGCGTGCTGTGTATCGACCATCCGGAAGTGCAGGCGCTGATGGCGAAAGTCACGGATCGCCGGATGATTACTTACGGTCTCTCGCCGCAGGCGGATGTGCGCGCGGTGAATCTGCGCCCGATTACGCATGGTCAGCTGTTTGATGTGGAAATCGCCGGTGAGTCTGGCGAAGTGACGCTGATGAAAGACGTGCAGCTTCCGATGTACGGCGAGCACAATGTGCGCAACGCGCTGGCGGCGCTCTCGGTCGCGCGGGCGATTGGTATTGATGATGCGGTGATCTTAAAAGGCCTGCGTGAGTTTCGCGGCGTGAAGCGGCGCTTTACGAAAACCGGCGAAACGCACGGCGTGACGATTATCGATGATTACGGCCATCATCCGGTGGAAATTGCGGCAACACTGGCCTCCGCGCGGCAGGCGGTGGCGGAGTCCGGTGGGCGAGTGATTGCGGTGATGCAGCCGCATCGTTATTCGCGCCTGTCGCATTTGTTCAAGGAATTCGCGACCTGTTTTCATGACGCGGAATCGGTGCTGATTGCAGATGTCTACGCGGCCGGTGAAGCGCCGATTGAAGGCGTGCACCGCGACGCGCTGGTTGCCGCCACGCGCGATCACGGGCATCGTCACGTGATGGCGCTGCCTTCGCCGGACATGCTGGCGGAGATTCTTGCCGATCTCGTGCAGCCCGGCGATTTTGTGGTGTGTTTGGGCGCGGGTAGTATTTCGCAGTGGGCGTATGCGCTGCCCGATCAGCTGGCTAAAAAACTTGATGAAGCGGCGAAAAAAGCATCATGACGCTGGCGGCACCCTCAGCCCCTCAGCCGCGATTTGCCTTACCTGATGTGCGCGGTACGTACCGCTTCGATGCGCCGCTGGCTCCCACCAACTGGTTTCGCGTCGGTGGTAACGCCGAGGTCTTATTCAAGCCGGAAGACGCAGCGGATTTGCAGCATTTTTTAGCCCATCTCGACCCACAGATTCCGGTCACTGTTTTGGGTGTCGGATCCAACGTGATTGTACGCGATGGCGGCATTGGGGGCGTTGTCATCAAGCTTGGGCGCGGGTTTACTGAGCTTACGCTGCAAGAGGACATACTCATCTGCGGCGCCGCCTGTATGGATGTGCATGTGGCACGATTTGCAGCAGATCATGGCCGCGCGGGGCTAGAGTTTCTGGTGGGCATTCCCGGCACGATGGGTGGTGCGCTGGCGATGAATGCTGGTGCTTACGGGCGCGAGATAAAAGACGTGCTCATCGCCTGTGAAGCCATTGATAGGCAGGGAAAACTTCACCGCTTGACGGTGGCGGAGTGTCGCTACAGTTACCGGCATTTTGGCGGCAAAGACGGGCTGATTTTTACCCGCGCATTTCTTGCAACTGAGGCAGGAACTGCCGCGGAGATTCACGCGCAGATGGATACAATTTCTGCCGCGCGCGAAGCCACACAACCCGTGCGCAGCCGCACCGGCGGCAGTACGTTTGCGAACCCCGAAGGTGCAAAAGCCTGGCAGCTGATTGATGATGCGGGCTGTCGCGGACTGGTGGTAGGTGATGCAGAAATCTCGCACCTGCACTGTAATTTTATGATTAATCGTGGGGTGGCCACCGCGAGTGACCTGGAAACCCTGGGCGAGCGGGTGCGCGCTGCGGTACTTAAAAAATCGGGGGTTGCACTTCAGTGGGAAATAAAGAGAATAGGTGACGCGCCGCAAGAGCGCGAATAATCCATCGGCACGCAAACATTTGGGGCGTCATCGCCTGAATTTTTTAAAAAATTCTAGGGCGATCCAAAAAGCTGGATTCCTCTAGAATTTTGCAATGGCAAAATTCAGGGAATGACGAACCCTTAACTGGATATAAAGGCAAAAGGGCGTAGCCATGCATGTTGCGGTGTTAAAAGGCGGATTATCGAAAGAGCGCGAGGTGTCGCTTACCAGCGGTGCGGCGGTGGAAAAAGCGCTTGCCGCGCTTGGCCACACCGTGACGCCGATTGATGTGACCGCAGGTCTGGTGGGCGCTTTGCAGCGCGCGAAGCCTGATTGCGTTTTCAACGCGTTGCACGGTCGCTACGGCGAAGATGGCTGCGTGCAAGGCGTGCTTGAACTTCTGAAAATTCCCTACACCCACTCCGGGGTGCTGGCCTCAGCGCTGGCGATGGATAAGCCGATGGCCAAGAAAATTTTTGCAGCCGCCGGACTTAATGTAGCCACCAGCAAGGTTGTCACCAAGGCTGAGGTCATGGCGAACGATGTGCTGCCGCGTCCGTACGTGATCAAGCCTGCCAATGAAGGCTCAAGCGTCGGGGTGCATATTATGTTTGAAGGCTCTGAGTTTGCCTTCACTGCCGAAAACTGGCCGTACGGTGATGCGGTGATGGTCGAGCAATATATCCCCGGCCGCGAGCTAACCGTGGCAGTGCTGGACGACGTGGCGCTGGGCGTCACCGAAATTACCACCAATTCGGGCTTTTACGATTACGAGAATAAATACACTGCAGGTGGCAGCGTGCATATTTGCCCTGCTCAGTTACCTAAAGCCATCTACGACGAAGCGATGCGTATGGCGGTGGTGGCGCATCAGGCGCTGGGCTGCCGTAGTCTCACGCGCTCAGATTTCAGGTGGGATGAACAAGGTGACGGGAAAATCTATATTCTGGAAACCAATACGCAGCCGGGCATGACGCCATTATCGCTCTCGCCGGAGCTGGCGGCCTATGCGGGGATTTCGTTTAACGAACTGGTCGCGAAGTTGATCGCAGGAGCGAGGCTGGATGGCTAAGCGCAGACGCGTACAGGTCAAATCCTCCGCCACCCGCAAGGAGTTCGCGCGCGATTTTTCCGAGAAAAAACGTTTGCAGCGACGCAAAGCGCTGCGCCTGCGCGCAGTGATTGGTGCGGGGGTGATCACCGTGCTTGCTGGCAGTGTGCAGCTTTGGCAGTGGCACCGTAGCGGCACGCTTCAGGAAGTGGCTGCTATGCCGGGTGAGCTGTGGCATGCGGCGCTGGCTGGCGCTGGCCTTCGTATTGAGCAGGTGTATGTGCATGGCCGCAGCCATGCGAGTACTGAGCAGGTTGCCGCTGCCATTGCGGCACCGCGCGGTAGTTCCTTGCTGGCAGTAAATCTGGCGGATGTGCGCAGTGAATTGATGAAAATTCCCGAAGTCAAACGCGCACAGGTGCGCCGCGAGCTGCCCTCCAAACTGCATGTGACGCTGCACGAGCGCACCCCTGAAGTGCTCTGGCAGCACGAGGGCAAACACACGCTGATGGACCGTGAGGGCGTGGTGCTGGATGCGGCGAAGTATGGCCGCAATCAGCGTTATTTGGTGGTAGTAGGCGCCGATGCGCCGCCCCATCTGCCCGCACTGCTGAGCATGCTGGCAAGTGAGCCGGTGATGGCGGCCGAGGTGAAGGCCGCCGTGCGCGTTGGTGCCAGGCGTTGGAATTTAGTGTTAACGAACGATACCACCGTGATGCTGCCAGAGCAGGACAGCGAATTTGCCTGGCAGCGTTTTGCGAAACTGGCGAAGGAAAAAGCGCTGCTCACCCACGCCGTGCGCAGCGTGGACATGCGCCTGAGCGAGCGGGTGCTGATTACGCCGTTACCACCTGCGGATCCTCTCATTCTCTCCAGTGCGAAGCGAACCTGATGCGTAGTCAAACCAGTAGAACCAAGCCGATTGCGGTGCTTGATATTGGCACCACCAAAGTGGTGTGCATGATCGCGCATGAAATGGAAGACGGCAGTTTGAAAGTGGTGGGCATTGGGCATCAGCTTTCTAAGGGCATTAAATCGGGCGTCGTGACAGATATTGCTGAAGCCTCGACCTCGGTGAGTGCGGCGGTGCACGCTGCCGAGCAAATGGCCGGCGAGACGATTGAAGAAGTGGTCTTAAGCGTCAACGGTGCCAATCTGAAATCGCGCAATGTCTCGGTGGAGCTGGATATTTTAGAAGGTGGTGTTTCGGATCAGGACATTGTCGATATTATTCACGAAGGCTCCATGTCGATGGTGAGCGACGAGGTCACGATCATCCACTGTTTCCCGACCTATTACAGTCTCGATGGTGCGCGCGGCATCCGCGATCCGCGCGGCATGATCGGTAAAAAACTCGGTGCAGAACTGCAAATTATTACCGCCAAAAATGTGTATTTGCGCAATTTGATGCAAACGGTGGCGCGTGCGCATTTGAACATCTCGGAATATGTGATGGCCTCGCAGGCTTCCGCACTCTCCGTGCTTGCGCCGGATGAAATGGATCTGGGCGTGACGCTGATTGATCTGGGCGGCGGCGTCACCTCGGTGGCGGTATTCGTGGGTGGGCGTAACGTGTTCAGTGATTCGGTGGCGGTGGGCGGCAATCACGTCACCAGCGATGTGGCGCAAGGACTTTCCACCAGCATGCAGCATGCCGAGCGGCTGAAAACGCTGCAGGGCAGCGCGATTCATTCCACCAAAGATTCCGAAGTGATGATCGAGGTGCCGCAGCTGGGCGATGATGAGGAAGAAGACGAGCCCACCGTGATGCCACGCGCGATGCTGGTAGGCGTGGTGCGCCCGCGCATGGAAGAAATTTTTGAGCTGATTCGCAGCCGGTTGGAAGCCGCCGGGGTGGATAAAATCGCCGGTCGCCGCTGCGTGATTACCGGCGGGGCGAGCCAGATGATTGGGGTGAATGATTTAGCCTCGCGCATGCTGTCCAAACAGGTGCGCAGGGGCAAACCCGTCATGCTTCCTGGCATGGCCGAAGCGGTTTCCGGCCCTGCGTTTTCGGCCGCCGTGGGCATGTTTTATTACGTGCAGAAACGGGCGTGGGAGGAAGAAATTCTGGTGCAGTCGCACGCCCGCCGCCGCATTATCCCCGAGCGCCTGACGCGCTGGTTTAAGGAAAATTTTTGAAGATAGTGGGTGGTGGGTAGTGAGTGGTGAATCGATTGTCATTGCGAGGCCTTCAGGCCGAAGCAATCCATTTTAGTCACCCTCACCCAAAAACGCATTGGCGTTTTTGACCTCTCCCAGGGGGAGAGGTTGCAGAGGCAAAAAAAGAAGGCCAGCGCACTGCTGCGCTGACCTTTAGTGACCTGGTATCAGGTCACTTCACGAGCTACGAACCGGACGGAAGGTCCGCCGGCTCGTTCCCATCGCCGACTTTGCCGACATCGCCGACATCGCCGACTTTGCCGACATCGCCGCCATCCCCGACATCGCCGACGGTTTTGCCGCCGGTTCCGCCGGCGACCTCCACGACGTGGTGGACGGGTTCCCGGCGGATGCCTAAGGCATCCGCCAAGAAACCGAGAAGAGTTGCAATCTCTCGGCGGCTGATTTCCACTTCGTAAGAAAATTTCATCGTCTTGCTCCCGAAGAAATGTCACACGTCTTCTCGCTGCGCGTGTTGCCACGTGCAGTGAAATACCCGGTAAATTGGGTACAAACGTTAGGTCGGGTTGCTTCGAAAAACCCGTACCTGTAGCGCGCCCAAACCGAAATGGTCTAAGCAAAAGCGCAAAGTGACCTTTGCAAGGTAGCAGGCTTTGATGACAATTTGATGACGGCCGAGTGCTCCGAAAGTTCCTCCCCCGTGAGGGGGGAGGGAGCACTGAAGCTGGTAGCAGGAAAGGCCAATCGTCACTGCGAGAAAACATGGTTTTCGAAGCAGTCCAGCGATAGAAGGAAAGGTGTAAGGATGTGGAGACTTCCACTGGATTGCTTCGGCTTCGCCTCGCAATGACAAATAACCTGTTTGCGCGCTAGTGCCGAACAATGCTGCTTGTGCCGCCCGCTTGCACTTTGTATTATCGGGGTTGCCTATGACCTTAAAACAAACACCCAAAACCTTAGCCACCATGCAAAGCGCGCTGATTCAGGCCGTGATCGGCGGGCATTACCGCTTCAAAACCTCGGCGGAGGCACTCAAGAAAATCCGCTATTTGAAATCGCGCTATGTGCAAAGCAAGCAGGCGCCGCACGCAGCGCCCATTCACACCGCCGTGATCTGGGTGCGCGATTACGCGCTTACAGAACCTGAAATCGAGGCCGGACTGAAGGGCAATTTCGCACTGATTGCGATTGAACAACAAGGCGATCGTTTTGTGCTGGTTGCGCGCAAACTCGAAGCCGAGGCGAAATATCACCCCACGCGGCTGAGGGAGAAAAAATCCGTCGCCGATTTTGGCCATTACGTGCTGCGCCGCGTGCAAAAGCAGTTCTGGTATGCCACGCCGGAAGATGCAGGTGCCGATTTGCAAGCACTGGCCGCCGATTTTCCGAGCACTTGCATTCCCGGCGAAAATAAATGCTACGCGATGATTTACCGCAAGGCAGCAAAAGGCGATAAGCCCATCCAGCGGTATGTGCTGGAAGTGGTGCCGCACCCGCAAGGCGGTTTTATGATTACCTGCCGCGTCAATGAGTATGTGGCGAAGAAGAAGCCGGTGAAAAAACCGGAAACGTCCACGGCCCTGCCCAGCGGCAAATTCACCGCAAAAGAACAGATCAAACGGGCGAAGAAGAAGCGGTGAGCGGGCGCAAAAAGCGGAAAATTTGTTCATACAAACGTATTTACATTTGTATGAATTTTTGCTAGAGTGCAGCCATGAAGTTTGAGTGGGACTCAGTAAAAGCCGCTGCAAATGAGAAAAAGCACAAGGTGCCGTTTGACTATGCCACGCGCGTTTTTCTGGATCCGTATCACATCATTCAACCAGATGATCGCTATGCCTATGGTGAAGCGCGGTGTATTGTCGCCGGAGAGATTGAGTCGCGGCTTTTTATCGTCGCGTTCACCTATCGCTTAGAGATGATCCGCATCATCAGTGCCAGGAAAGGAAATGCCCGTGAGCAAAAACATTACCTTCACGCTCGACGAAAAAAAACTTCCCAAGCTTAGCGCCGCGCAGCGCAGTGCGCTTGGCAAAGCGAAGCTGGATGTTTCCGACATCCCCGAACTGGATGCATCGTTTTTTGCACTGGCCGATGCGCTGATGCCCGGAAAAAAACGCAGCATCACCTTGCGGCTGGATGAAGAGGTGGTGCGCTGGCTGAAGGCGCAAGGGCCTGGCTATCAGTCGCGCATTAATGCGATGCTGAAGGCCTCGATGCTGATACAAAAAAATCATCCACAGCGATAAAATTACTAGACAAGATAGTGCGTGCGGTAGATAGTGTTTGCAAGTTGCGGGCATGACCACGCGACACGCAAATAACCCTTCGGCAAACGGCGAAATCATTTCTGGCAGCGCGCTGCCTACCCGTTTTTATTGGAGGCTCTATGAGTATTAATCTGCATCTTCCCACGCACCGCGAAACCTTGAAGCCCCGCATTACGGTGGTGGGTGTTGGTGGCGCGGGGGGTAACGCGGTTAATAACATGATCTCTTCAAGCCTCGAGGGGGTTGAGTTCGTGATGGCCAATACCGACGCGCAGGCGCTTGAAGGTGCACTCACCGACCGCGTGGTGCAGCTGGGCGCATCCGTCACGCGTGGTCTGGGCGCAGGAGCCAGCCCCGATGTGGGTCGTGCGGCGGCGGAAGAAGCCGAAGACGAACTGGCCAGTTACATTGAAGGCGCGAACATGGTGTTTATCACCGCCGGTATGGGCGGGGGCACGGGCACCGGTGCGGCGCCGGTGATTGCGCGTTTAGCCAAAGAACATGGTATTTTAACCGTGGGCGTGGTGACCAAGCCGTTTCATTTTGAAGGCACGCACCGTATGCGCATCGCCGATGCAGGGATTGATGAGCTGCAGCAATATGTCGATACGCTCATCGTGATTCCGAATCAGAATCTCTTCCGTATTGCCAATGAAAAAACCACCTTCGCCGAAGCCTTCCGCATGGCCGATGAAGTGCTGCATTCCGGCGTGCGCGGCGTGACCGATTTGATGGTGAAGCCTGGTCTGGTGAATCTTGATTTTGCCGACATCCGCGCCGTGATGAGCGAGATGGGCAAAGCGATGATGGGCACCGGCGAAGCCTCCAGCGATCGCCGTGCGATTGAAGCGGCGGAGGCGGCGATTTCCAACCCGCTGCTCGATGATGTGTCGCTCAAAGGCGCGCGCGCCGTGCTGATCAACATCACGGGCGGCCCAGACATGACGCTCTATGAAGTGGATGAAGCCGCCAACCGTATTCGTGATGAAGTGGATCCGGAAGCGAACATTATTTTCGGCTCCACCTTCTCGGATGCGATGGCGGGCAAAATGCGCGTATCGGTGGTGGCGACGGGGATCGATGCGGCCGAAGCGCAGCAGCGCGCGCCGCAAGCGGCACCGCAAATGCGTCAGGCTCCGCGTCCGATTTCTGTGGGTTCTGGCTTAAGCCCGCTGCGTCGTGAAACACCCGTGCAGGCACAAGCTCAGGCGGTGGCTTCGGCGCCTACTGAGTCGCGCTCTGCTGCAGATATTGTGCGTCATGCACCCGCTCCCAGCCTTTCGGAAATGGCACGTATTGCTGCAAGCAAGCTTGCTCATCAGCAATCCTCTGTGCACGTACAAGCGCCGCCGGTGGTGCGTATCGTCGATGAAGCGCTGACCACGCAGGTTGGGTCTGCCCAGCCGGTTGTTGACCGCGTGGGTGCGGCGGTGCGTATGGCTGCCGGTGCGGCGGCGAACCATGCTCCCCACATGCAGGAGGATGCAGGCCCGTTATTCGTTAGCCCGCGCGCCGAGCAGCCGGTGCAGCGCACGCTGTATCAGGCCGAGCAACTGCTCGAGCAGGAAGAAACGTACTATGTCGAAGAAGAGGTGATGGAGGAAGAAGCCGCACCGGTGCAAGGTGGTTTGTTTAGCAAATTGCGTGGCGCGCTTTCTTCGAAAAGTGAGCAGATCAAAGAGGTGAAGCTTGAGCGCTCTGAAGCGCGCAAAGCAGAAGTGCGTGAAACTAGACCCAGCGGCGGTGAAGACGAGGAATATTACGATATTCCTGCGTTTCTGCGTCGTCAGGCCAATTAGTCAGCACGATTCTATCCGAGTTGTGATCGCTGACCACGCGTCTGGATGACTTCCATCATTCGCTAGACAGTACTCTTCAGGCTTCCTATAGTGCAGTCATGTCGCGCACGATTTTAATTGTGGAAGATAATGATTTGAACCTGAAATTATTTCGGGATCTGCTCAGCGCGAATGGCTACAAGACCATTGAAACCAAGGAAGGCATTGAAGCGGTGGGGCTGGCGCGCAACGCCAAGCCCGATTTAATCATTATGGATATTCAACTGCCGGAAATTTCTGGCCTTGATATTACCCGTAAGATCAAATCCGACGCGGAAATGAAACATATCCCCGTGATTGCGGTCACGGCCTTTGCGATGAAAGATGATGAAGAAAAAATACTTGCCGCTGGCTGTGAGGCCTATTTGTCAAAGCCGATTGCGATTGATCATTTTCTTGCCACCGTGCGCCAGTTCATGGCGCCCGTTCATGTGGGGGGCTAGCGCGTGACCGGTCTGATTTTAGTGGTCGATGATGTGCCTGCCAACGTCAAACTGCTTGAGGTAAAACTCAGCGGTGAATATTACGACGTGATCACCGCCAAAGACGGCTATGAATGTATCGAGCAGGTGAAAAATCGCAAGCCCGATCTGGTGCTGCTCGATGTGATGATGCCCGGCATGGACGGGTTTGAGACTTGCCGCAAACTCAAAGCCGATCCGGAAATTGCGCATATTCCGGTCGTGATGGTGACGGCGCTTTCCGAGCCTTCTGACCGTGTGCAGGGCTTGGAAGCAGGGGCGGATGATTTTATCACCAAACCGATTAACGACATGGCGCTTTTTGCGCGTGTGCGCTCGCTGGTGCGTATTAAAGTGCTGATTGATGAGTTGCGCTTGCGCGATCGGTCGGTCTCGCAGCTGGGTGTGTTACCGGACGGGTTTGGCGTGAATACCGATGTCACCGGCGCGAAGCTCATGGTGATTGATGATGACGCGCTACAATCCAAACGCATGTTCGAGCGCTTGAGTGCGGCGAACTATCAGGTCAGCGTGTTTCGCGAATCTGCGCCCGCTGCAGATGCCGCGCGCATCAGCCCGCCGGACGCGTTTATCATCAATTATGAGCTCGCCGAAATGGACGGGTTGCGCCTTGCCATGCAGTTCAAGGCGATGGAGAATCTGCGTCACGTACCGATCATTATGCTGGTGGAAGAAGAATCGCAGCACCAAATGCTCAAAGGCCTTGATCTGGGCGTGAATGATTATCTCTTTACGCCGATTGATTTTAACGAGCTGTTCGCGCGGGTGAAAACGCAGGTGCGCCGCAAGCGCTATCAGGAAGCGCTCAAATCCAACTATCAAGAAAGCCTGTCATTAGCGGTGACCGATAAGCTGACCAAACTATATAACCGCCATTATCTTGATACCCACTTAAAGAACCTGATTTCGCAGGCACTCGCCAGCCGCCGCCCGATGTCGCTGATGATTCTCGATATGGATCATTTCAAGGCTGTGAATGATACCTACGGTCACGATGTGGGCGATGAGGTGCTGCGCGCACTCGCGGAAGTGATGGTCAGTACCATCCGTAGTGCGGATTTGGCGGCGCGTTACGGCGGCGAGGAATTCGTGGTGCTGATGCCGGAGACCGATGCCTCGCGCGCCTATGAAGCCGCAGAGCGTCTACGCAAAAAAGTCGAATCCACACCGTTTGCGATCAGTCATGCGGATGGGCAGATTTTCAAAACGCTCAGCATTGGCCATGCCACGATTCAGCCGACCGATGTGCCAGAAACCCTGCTCAAGCGCGCAGATGCCGCGCTGTATGAGGCCAAAAATACCGGCCGCAATAAAGTGCTTCCGGTGATCGAGCCTAGCTACAGCCTGCCGCCCAGCCGCCTGGCGATGCAGGAAGAGTAAGCCTTCAGCGAATTTGACGACACTACCCGCTTTACCCGATCTACGTATCATGCTAGGAAGCCGCCTGCAGGTGGCTGGATGATTGCGGCGCGCGAAAGTGCATCGAGGAAAGTCCGGGCTTCAACGGAACACGGTGGCGGGTAACGCCCGCCCGGGGCGACCCGAGGGAAAGTGCCACAGAAAACAAACCGCCTCTTTGATGAGGTAAGGGTGAAACGGTGCGGTAAGAGCGCACCGCGCGTCTGGTAACAGAGGCGGCATGGTAAACCCCACCGGAAGCAAGACCAAATAGGCGTGCATAGCGAAAGCGACGTAGGTTCCATACGGCATGCGGGTTGGTTGCTAGAGCGCTGCAGCAATGTAGCGCGTAGATGAATAATCATCGCGTTTTTGCATCGCACAAACGTACAGAACCCGGCTTATAGGCCACCTGCCTTGGCTACTTCCCATGACCGATCATCATTTAACTTATTGAAAAATATCAATAAATAAAATTTGCAAGTAAATTATCTGACAATTAACTAAAATTTTACTATTTTAGTCATCGTTATTTTGTGGTATGTATAACGCCTCTTTAATGTAAAGGGTGTCGGGATGTACCCCATTTCGGCAGGCTGGTATGGCGCAATCGCGGCCAGCTTTTTTAACTAGCGCGTTGAGGGAATGCGCGCATTGGCATAACAGGTGACTCACCATGGCGAATAAAAATTCCAAGAAAAAAACTGTAGCAAAAAAACCAGCAAGCAAGAAAACCGTTGTTAAGAAAACTACCTCGAAAAAGCCGGCGCCAAAAAAGGCTGTAAGAAAAACTTCTGTTAAGGCAGCGGTTAAAAAAACGGTGGCTAAAAAGCCGGCGGCGAAAAAAGCAGCGACGAAAAAGCCAGTGGCTAAGGTGGTAAAACCAGCAGCCAAGGCGATGGTGCGTGGCACAAAAAAAGTCGTTGTTTCTAAGAATACAGCGAAGAAAGTCGAAATTAGAAAAGCGCCTGCGCCTTCGAAATTGGCACCGAAAACGGCCGCTAAAGTGGTGGATCGTAAGGGTCCGGTCACGCTTGTGAATAAGCCGCAAGCGCCCCGTCCGGAACTGGTGAGCGGCGTAAAACCGCTGCCCGTGAAAGCTCCGGCTGCTGTCAGCAAGGCAGCGAGCAAAGGCTTCGCAGTGGGCGAATATGTGGTCTATCCTACCCACGGCGTTGGCAAAATTACGGCGCTGGAAGTGGAAACGATTGGTGAGCATCAGCTCAAAGTCTTCGTGATCATGTTTGAAAAAGACAAGATGACGCTGCGCGTGCCGGTAGGCCGTGCGGAAGCGGCTGGTCTGCGTGCGATTTCGCCGATGGATCAGATCACGCGCGCGCTGGCGACCTTGAAGGGTCGTGCGAAGATTGCGCGCGGTATGTGGAGCCGCAGAGCGCAGGAATATGAATCAAAAATCAATTCCGGCAATTTAGTGGCGATCGCGGAAGTGGTGCGTGATCTGCATAAAAACGTCGATCAGTCGGAGCGTTCGTATTCCGAGCGGATGATTTATGAAACCGCCCTGCACCGTCTGGTGGGCGAAGTCGCCGCTGCCGAGCGCACCGCTGTCAGCGATATGCAAGACCGACTGCTGAAAGTACTGCGTAAGCAAGCCGCGTAAGTCTTTGCGAATCACATAAACCCCGCATGCAGCCATGTATGCGG
>JALHRI010000027.1 GCA_022841525.1 Alphaproteobacteria bacterium
TAAAAACTTTGCTCAACATCAAAGGTTTGACCCATTTTGCTGGCGAACGGGCCAAACACAAAATACGACAAAAACACTCCAAAAAACGTACCGACCAGCGCCCCGCCAATCATCGCGCCGAGCACTTCCACCGGCGAATTAATGCTACCCATCGTCTTAATCACGCCAAGTACAGCGGCCACAATCCCAATCGCCGGGACGCCGTCAGCCATGGTTTGCACCGCATGGGCGGGAGCAGCCACCTCATGATGGTGTTTTTCCAGGTTCTTTTCCATCATGTCTTCGACCTGGTGCGGATCATCGAAATTCATCGTCATCATCCGCAGCGTATCGCAGATAAAATCGATGGCGAAATGATCGTGCAGAATTTTGGGATACTGGCTGATAATGTTGGATTGCTCAGGGTTTTCAATATGCTGCTCCAGCGCCACCATCCCTTTCGAGCGCACCAGTTTTAGCATCGCAAACAGCAGACACAGCAGGTCTTTGTAATCCTGCGCGGCCCATTTGGGCTTGCCAAATACCTTCTTCAGCCCTTTGAGCGCGCCCTTAATCACATCCGGCTTATTGCCGATCATGAACGCGCCGACCGATGCGCCCATAATGGTCGCAAATTCGTGCGGCAGGGCGTGCATAATAATGCCCATATTGCCGCCCACGGCAGCATACACGCCGAATACACAGGCCAGAATGATAACAATCGCAATAATCGCAAGCATGGGGAACCTTTGTAAGAACCAGTCCACTGTAAGGGGTTTTTGATGCCGAAGGTAAGGCTTTCGTACTGCGCATACATCTGCAGCGATGCAGCAGGGCGCATTGTTGCAGGCTGGGCACTATGGCTTAAGGCTTTTTACCCATAACGTTAAGTAATTACTCCGCCCGAAAGCCGGCAAATATTTACTCAATTTCTTTACGTGACGGCTGCAAAATCTCTGTGGAAGTGGCGGCGGGGTGAATGACTGCGCTGGGCCCAACCAGTTTGAGTATTTCGATCCTGTCTCGGGGAAGACGTGACATCTGAGCAGTTTCAACACAACCCGCAATATAGCCAATTGCCCGCTCATGCATGGGGTGGCCTGTATTCTTGGCAGCCAGCAGTAATCTGTTCGGATCACGAGCCAATGCGTCGGTAATCCGCGCATCGAGAGTATTCATAGCATCATCTAAACCGTCAGCCCGCGCTGCCAGTCCATCAAGCGCAGTCTTTAGCGCAGCTTCACGCATGGTTTTAGCCGCTTCAGGGCTATTTTCCTGCAGCCTGATATAATTGGGATCATCAACAATATCCAGTGGAGATGATCTTCGTGAGGTTAGCGCCCTTGCGATTGCAGCCCGAAGGCGCCTGTGCCATGGAAGCGGTGGAAATGCCTGCTCTAGCTTTGCAATTTTTGTATCCAAATCCGCTAATTTAGGACAGGGCGAAGGAGATAACGTAGCGCTGGGGGCAGCTGTCTCCTCCGAAGTTGCCAATTTAGCACCGGATGAACGTAATACCGTAGTTTCTAAGGGGTGAGCATTCTGCTGAGCTTCCAGTATTTTTTCTGCAATCTCTGGCAAATCAGCCTTAATGGCTAACTCGTAGCTAAAATCTTCCTTGCCTTTTCCAGAAAAACGCGATCCGGCGGCAATTAATGCATGGCAAGCGCTGATAATACTTGGTTTGAGGCGATCTAATGCTTCTTCTGCATGCTGCGGAAATGGCATAAGCCATTGATTTAAATGTAGCTTATTTTTCTTAAAAATATAATCTTCCAACAAAACATCCAGAGGCGAATTTTGTCGAGTAGGTGTTCGACCAAATGATAAACGACGATACCATCGCTCTTTTGGTACAACATGAGTAACGTTAGGATCGGCGCCGTGCTCAAGCAGCATCTCTACGGCTTGCGCATTGCCTTTCCAAGCGCATATATGCAAAAGCGGTGCATCCCAAAGTTTCTCTGGGATAAACTCGTTTTCTAGTTGGGATGTGGTTTTTACATCTGGATTGTTGTGTCGCAATTCTATATGCGGCAATACGGTATTCACCGGCAATCCCTGCTCGGTAATCAAGCGCTCAAGAAGGTCAACTATACTGCCATAATCCTTATATATGCTGTCAGAATCATACCAAGATAAGCGCGATATCGTTTCCCCAGCCAACCGAGTTAACGGCGCTTCTGGTATCCAAGGTTTAGCGTAGGTTTTGCCAGATTTTGCCTCGTTCAATATTGCCAACACACCAATAGCCCATTCTTGGTGAGCTCTAAGCTGGGTTGTAACATTCACCACAGGGCTGTGATATTGCTTTCCCTCCCTATCTAAGAAAGCCGTTAATCTCCGAACGTATTTATCGGCGGTATTTTGAGGCTGATCTTCGGGGCCGGCAGCGGCACTGCCTCTGGTAAATTGAACATTAGAAATTGCGCCGCCGCTCATTCGCATTTCACCCTCGCCTTCTTTAATACCAGACATATGCCACTCGCTTTCTCGCGTTCTCTGTTCAATGCATAGGGGCTTAAAATACCTTATATGCATGCATCTTTATGTGAAGATTTGATGAAGTTCTCACCTGCTAGAGCAAGCTAGTTGCTGACGCTAAAAGTCAATAATTATGGCTGCGTAACGTCAATCATATCAGTCAGCAGCGCCCCACACGATCCACTCCAACGCTTCGTGAGCGGCGGATACTTCGTCTATCAATGCCGCATCGCGCAGATCGTCCGGGTGCAGCCGGTCGCGATAATGGGTGGTAATCCACGCCTTCAGCGCTTCGTATTTAGCATCCGTGAGAATAATCCCCTGATGCATCGCGGCGGCTTCCTCCTCGCTGAGCACCACGCGAAGGCGCAGGCAGGCAGGCCCACCACCATTGCGCATGCTTTCGCGCACATTGAGGTAGTGCACCGCTTCAATCGGGCCGTTACCCTTCAACCGCTCAAACGACTGGCGCGCGGCATGATTTTCCTGCGCCTCAGTCGGGGCGACAATGGCAAATCGATTTGTGGATAACTCAAGCAACTGACTGTTAAAAAAGTAGCTTTTTACTGCGTCGTCCAGACTCAGGTCATTGTTCTCTATTTCGATATAATGAAACTCAAATCCGGTAGTTTGTTTCTTTACAGACTCTATAAATTCTTGTTTATCAAGCAGTGCATGCTGGTGATGAATCATCAAACTGGTCGTATTCATGCCAATCACGTCATGATGGAACACGCCGGCATCAATGGCCTTCGGGTGCTGCTGCGCCATGATCCCATCCACCCCGCCAAGGCGGAAAATAGCGTCGCAGGCCTCGTTGGTCTGACGACCTAAAAACTTGACCGGAAGCTCAGCTACGCCCTGGCCAGACCCATAGATCATCACGTGCGCGCCGCGCGCGCCGTGCGAGGAGCATACGCGCATATGATTGGCCGCGCCCTCATCGGAAAAACGGCGGGTAGCAGGCAGCGGATCATGCACTGCAAAATGCGTCTTACTGCTAAAAATCCGTCGTAATTGCGCGGCCGTAACGTCTGCTTCGATGGCGCGGTGCGTATGGCTAATCAAATTCGCTGGAATGAAATGCACCCGCCCATCATGGCTGTCAGGGCTGGGGATAATGGTGGCGGCATTCGCGCTCCACATCGCAGAGGCAGAGTACGCCGCCGCCAGCTGATCCGGCGCGGTTTTGTGCGCACGAGCCAGCACCTCTGAGGGGGTGCCGCGAAAGCCAAGACGGTGCAGCAAAGGCAGCACTGGCCGTACTTGCGGCGGCAGGAAGGCCTGCTTGATGCCTAAAGACTGCACAAAGCGCATTTTCTCCAGTCCCTGCAGCGCTGCCGCGCGGGGGTTGGATACGCTTCCGGCATTGCTCAGCGAGGCGACATTACCCGGTGACAGACCAGCATAATTATGGGTGGGGCCAATCAGCCCATCAAACTGCCATTCGTGATAGGTCATACCATCCCCGGTGGCGGGTTTTCTGGCAGGCTGAGCGCTGGAATCTCGACACTTGCCACCGGCCAGGCGCAGTAATCGGCGGAATAATACCCCGCCGGACGGTGATTGCCGCTGCACCCCGCGCCGCCAAAGGGCGCCGCACCCGATGCTCCGGTGGTCTGGCGGTTGAAATTGACGAGTCCGGCACGAATCTGGTGGCTATAACGGGCAAAAATAGAGGCATCATCGCTAAAAATAGCCGCAGACAGGCCATATTTTGTATTATTGGCCTCAGAAATGGCCTCATCAAGCGATTTAACCCGTATAATCTGCAAAAATGGCCCGAAATACTCACTATCTTCCCGGTTTTTTACCGCAGACACGTCCATGATGCCGGGGGATAGAAAAGGCAGCCCCTCTTTCAACCGTTTCATTTCAAGCAGCGATCTGCCGCCCTGCTCGCTTAAATGTTTCTGAGCATGCAGCAGCCTGTCTGCTTCTTTATTGGAAATGAGCGGCCCCATGAACGGTGCGGGCGAATCGGTAAATGCGCCAACGCGTAGCTGCTTGGTTTTATTCACCAACACCTCGATAAACTGATCCGCCTGTTTCCAATCCGCTAAAATTAAGCGGCGCGCGCAGGTGCAACGCTGGCCGCTGCCGGTAAAGGCCGAAAGGATGGTTTCGTGCGCCGCCGCTTCTAAGTTTGCCACCTCATGCACGATCAGCGGGTTATTGCCCCCCATCTCCAGCGCCAGCATAAATTCCGGCCTGCCGGCGAACTGCTTATGCAGTAGCGTGCCGGTCGCCGTGGATCCGGTAAAGAGCAGCCCGTCAATCTCGGCAGCGGCCAGCGCCTTGGCGGTTTCCAGCTCGCCCTGCACCAGATTCAGCACACCGGCAGGCAGCCCCGCCTCGTGCCACTGGCGCACCATCCACTCAGGCACCATCGGGGTCAGCTCGCTGGGTTTAAGCACGATCGTATTTCCCGCCAAAAGCGCTGGAATAATATGGCCATTGGCCAGATGCGCGGGGAAATTATAGGGCGCAAACACGGCAAACACGCCGTGCGGGCGGTGACGAATCACGCTGTAGCCGCCGAGCGCTTCTTTGCGCCGCTCGCCCGTGCGCTCGACGTAAGCCTCATGGGCGTTGGCGAGCTTGCCGGTAACGGCCGCCACCTCGCCCAGAGCGTCCCACATTGCCTTACCTGTTTCGGTAGCGATATGAGTTGCCAGTTCGTCTTTACGTTCTTTGATGCGGGCGGTAAACGCCTCGCAGATAGCAAAGCGTTCGCCGTAAGGGCGTGCCGCCCAGTCACGCTGCGCCTTGCGCGCCGCTGCTACCGCGCGCACCACTTGTGCGCCGCTCGCACTCTGGCCGCGCCAGATCACTTCCCCTGTGGCCGGATTTTCAGAAGTCAGGGCGCTACCCTCGCCTGCTTCCCATGTGCCGTTGATACACTGCATAGCAACCTCTAAAGACGCTTAAATCGGGGCGATACGAATCATATCGCCTACGGAAATATTAAGCCTTTCAGCCAGCCTTGGCGATATGGTGACACCCTCGGGGCTACGCGCAATCCGCCCCATCGCCACGTGAAAGCCCGCAAATTTTTCGTTACTGGCCATGATTTTTTCCGCGTCTTCGGCCATCGAGGCGGTGGCGATCACGCGCACACACGCACTCTCGCGGATGGTGCGAATCTGCGCACGCTCTGCAGTCAGCGTCGGCCCGCCATCAAAAATATCGACGTAGCCGGAAGGCTTAAAGCCCTGACGTTCCAGCATGAATTGTGCAGGCTCGGAGGCCGGATTGACCTGCCCCACCACTTTCTGCGCCGATTTCGGCAGCAGCTCGAGGTAAATCGGATATTTCGGCATTAAATCGTTGATGAACTGATTGCCCTGGGTGGCGTTAACATAATCGGCTTTGGCAAAGGGCATCTGGAAAAAGGTGCGCGCCACGGCGTTGTAAAATGGCGCATTGCCCTCAGCGTCGTGCACGCCGCGCATTTCGGCTAGCACCAGATCAGAAAAATACTCCGCAAACGCCGCCATAAACATGAAACGGCTTAAGGAGAGCATTTTGCCAATGCGGTCGCGGCGGTAGGCGGGGCTTAAAAATAACGATCCGACCTCGGAATAACCGGTAAGATCATTGGTGACCTGCAGGATCGTATGCTTGGAAAACACCGAGAGTTGCTGCGAGGCCTGGGTAATGGTGGTAAGCTTGTAGGAATAAAACGGCTGGGTAAGGCCGACATGCGCCTTAATACCGCACGTACCCGCGATGTAGCCGTCTTTTTCCGGGTCTTCTAGCACGAAAAAGAAGGCTTCTTTGCCTTTCATGCGCGCGCTGCCATCAAAACTGGCGATGGAATTGTCAATTTTCTCGGCCAGCACCGCTTCATCCGGCGGCAGGGAGGTCATGCCGAAGCCCGCCTCTTTCGCCAGTGCTAACACGGCAGCATGATCGGATATTTTCGCAGGGCGCAAGCGCATACACAGCCATTGTTTGTAAAAGGAACACTGCCCTTTTAGCAGATTCTAACGCCCGCGCAAGCAAGCCCGCACCTACCCACAGGCAGGGCGCACCTGCAGCAAAATCTTCACGCAACTGTCATGCACGGCAGCGCGAAAGCCTGCTACACGCAGCACATCAATTTTTTATGAGGAACGATTTATGTATAGCGATCACATGATCATGGATAACGAGCGTAGTATTCTTGAACAACACCTTAAACCCTTAGAAGAAGCGCTAGTTAAAGCCGACGCTGATGGTGATAATGTTGCGCGTTTACTGGGGGCGATACGTGCAAGTGATGCGTTTGGAGTATCTATAGAATTTGGAGATCTTATTGGAGAAATCGCTAAAAAATTAAATGTACCTCTTGATGATGAGTACGTAGAATCAGCGCTGAAAGCTCTGATGACGGCTCACTTCGATAGTTTTTTTTCCAAGATTGAAGCTAAGCTTACAGCCATCGGCACTATCTTAAAAGGCGCTAGATCCGCAGGTTTTGACCAAAAACAGCATGAGCGCGGCGTCGATGGTGTGATTGCAGCGACGCTATCAGGCATTAAGCAGCTTAAGTCTGCTGAAGTCGCCTTAAGAGATGCTATGGATCCGAAAGCTCAGAACGTAAGCGTGCCGCCAGCCAGTTTGATGGATCGACATTCGCTTACTTCGATGCATCGCCAAGATCTGCAGAAACACGTGAAAGCCATCGACGCCATGCTAGGGCGCAGCGCACCTGGTGTTGGCGTTGCCTAGAAGTCTTTTTAGGGCGCAGATAGCTGCATAAAGCCGGTGTGAAACGCGGATTGCTCGCTCTGTCATTGCGCGGAGCGAAGCGACAAAGCAATCCAGCAGCAGAAGAGATAATCGCAACGCTCAAATGGATTGCTTCGGCCAAGGCCTCGCAATGACGGAGCAACGCTGAAACCTCTAAGCTGTTAGCTCTGGCTCTATACTGCCGCCAATGCACTTTCCAGCCGCTGGAGGCCTTCGCGCATTTCGTCCTGCGTGATGGTGAGCGGCGGCACGAAGCGCAGCACGTTGGGGCCCGCCACCAGCGACAGCACGCCAGCTTTGCGGGCGGCTTCGGAAAAATCATTGGCTTTGCCGTGCAGTTCGGGGCGAAGCTCGGCACCGATCATCAGCCCGCGGCCACGAATATCGGCAAACAGATTCAGGCGGGTGTTTATCTCACGCAGCTTCTCGCGCAGCCACTCGCCTTTCTCGCCGACTTGCGTTAAAAGCTGCTGATTACTAAGTTTTTTCACTGCCGCCAGCGCCACCGCCGCCATCACTGGGTTACCGCCAAATGTTGAGCCGTGCGATCCAAACTGGAAAGTTTCCGCTGCTTTGTTTCCAACCACCATGGCACCGATCGGCAGGCCCCCGCCCAGCGCTTTGGCCAGCGTGACCACATCGGGGATCACCCCGTCCTGACAATGGGCGAAAAGCGAACCGGTGCGCCCCATGCCGGCCTGAATTTCATCGATCACCAGCAGCGCGCCGAATTTTTCGCAGGCGGCGTGCACATGCTGCAAAAAGCCGGGTGCGGCAGGCATCACCCCGCCTTCGCCTTGCACGGGTTCTACGAATACCGCGCAGATGCTGTCATTCATCGCGGCGTCAAAGGCGGCGATATCGTTGAATGTCGGGCAATAGGTGAAGCCGCCGGGCAGCGGCTCGAAGCCTTGCTGATATTTCGGCTGCGCGGTGAGCGTCACCGTGGCCAGCGTGCGGCCATGAAACGAACCGTTGAACGACAAAATGTTACGTTTTTCCGGTGGCCTGCCGGCATCGGCGGCATATTTGCGCACCAGCTTAATGGCGGCTTCATTGGCTTCCGCGCCGGAATTGCACAAATAGGCGCGCTTGCCAAAGCAGCTCGCCTTCACCAGCGCTTCGCAGAGTTCAATCGGCGGGGCGGTAAAAAAGATATTGCTGGTATGCCAGAGTTTGCGCGCCTGAGTTTCAAGCGCCTTCAGCAAATCAGGGTCCTGGTGGCCAAGGGAACACACGGCGATTCCGGCTCCGAAATCAATATAATCCTTGCCGTCTAAATCCCACACCCGCGCACCCTCGCCGCGATCGAGAATCATTTCGCGCGGTTTGTAATTGGGCACGTAATAACGCTGCCCGCGCGCTACCAAATCGGCGGATGTTTCAGAGAGTTGTTGGTTGTGTTTCGGATCGGTAGTCATGCGGCGCTCATCATCTATAGACAGTTACGGCCGTGGCATCACCGCTTGCTCGTCATCGAGAGGCGCTACTTACTAGCGCCGCGGCGATCCAGAAAAAGCTGGATTGCTTCGCTGACGCTCGCAATGACGCACACATCTTTGCAGCACAGGAGGCAATAGCACGTGATGCACTGGCTTTATGCACGTAGCCCTAGCACGCCTGTAGGCAAGGTCAAGCCGCGCCAGACATTTACCCGCAACCGGCGGAGCCTACGGGCAAAAATAGTGCCGATTTGTTCATGAGATTTTAATATTCTCGAAGTAATGTCGTAAGCATGAACGAGGAAAATTCAATTCGCCAACTAACATTCAGATTAAGCAGAGCTCGTCAAAATCCACCTGAGCATCAATATAAGCAGAACATTTCTGCTGCACGGCGTGGCAGAGCAGGCGGAGGATTCGCTAATATTGAAGATAACGGCTTTGCGGCAAGCGATTTTTGCAATGATCCTATTTCAGCTGAAAAAGCACAAAAAAGTCTGGAGCGTATTTTTAACAATGTGCGCACTGCACCGGCGGAGACTACTGAGCTTAAAGACGAGAATAATAAAACTGTTACCCTAACAGGCGCATGCACGGCGGCAGCCGCTTTTACCACAATGGACGGCGTGGCCTGGCGCGGTGCCGGCGACTCACTCGTTGTGGCGATTGGGGATAATGGCAACGTAAAAATACTCAACAAACTCCATGTTGGGGAGCGCATCGAAGAAAAAATCGGAGAGATCACTGTTAAAAAAGAACCGGTGACGAATTATTTGTGCCCAAGCGAAGAAGGGACTAGCCCAGAAAATCCGAATGACGATCACGGGTTTATGCCATGGAGTCAGCTGACCAGTAAGCTTGGAGCTAGCACGATTCGCATCGCGGTGATGTCAGATGGTGTTAGCAAATCTCACGACGTAAAAGAATTAGAAGCGGATATAAAATACCTCTTACAAGACATTGGTTTTAATGATCAAAATTTTTCTGGCTTGTTGTCAGATGCTGCTAACAATACTGACTACCAGAACCGCAGAAAGGATGATTGCATCGTACTCAGCGCTAAACAGCCGACAGACCCTAACGAACAGGCTTTGCTAGGCGCTTTTGATGGAATATCAAAAGGCCAATGGTTATCCGCAAAAGTTGCGAATATGGCCGCAGGCAAATGCGAAGAAGAAATTGTACATTATTACCTCACGCCCAAGCGAGAAGTAAATCCTAATGAACTAGCAGTAAATCCTAATAAACCAGCAGTAGATACTAATGAAATTACACTGAATACCAACCTCACCCATCAGGGAACGGTCCAAAAGCCGCAAACAGATAGGAACCCTGGCGGTAGTGGCCGCTGATTATACGGGGTTACCCCCCAAACACCCTTCTCATCGCCGCTAGTAACGCTGCATCCACCTCGTCCATGCTTACCTTCATACCCAGCGCGTGCAGCGAGGTGATGCCATACTGCGAAAGCCCGCACGGCACGATGCCGGCGTAATGCGATAAATCCGGATGCACATTGAGGGCAAAACCATGGCTGGTCACCCAGCGCTGGATGCGCACGCCAAGGGCGGCAATTTTGGCCTCGCCACTGGGCGTATTCACCCACACCCCCACCCGTCCTTCACGCAGAAAACCCTGCACACCGAACGATTTCAGGCTGTGGATAACTACCTGTTCCAACTGTTGCACATAGGCGCGTAGATCCGGCGATTCACCCCGCAGCGCCGCACTTCGTTTCAAGTCCGAAATAATGTAGGCAATCCGCTGACCAGGGCCATGGTAGGTATATTGCCCGCCGCGGCCTGTCTCAAATACCGGAAAATCGGGCCGCAACAAGTCCGCCGTTTTGGCACTGGTGCCTGCCGTGTAGGTCGGCGGGTGCTCCAGCAGCCAGCATTCATCTTCTGCGCCTTCTTGTACCTTGCGCACCGTCTGATTCATCGCGAAAAGCGCATCTTGGTACGGCATCAGCTCAGAAAACTTACGAAACCGCATATTACATGCCAATCAGCAGCACGGTCGCCAGGCCGAGGAAGCTGAAAAACCCAACACAATCCGTCACGGTGGTCAGAAAAATACTCGATGCAATTGCCGGATCCACCCCCCTGCGGTGGAGCATAATGGGAATCAGCGCGCCAAACAGCCCCGCAAAGCCCATGGTGAGCACGGCGGCAAGCACCATCACCAGCGCCATGAGTGCGTCATGGAAATAGGCGTACACCCCCGCCCCCATCAAAATGCCAAGCGCTGTGCCATTGATCAGGCCGATCAGCAATTCTTTGCGGATATACGCCCAGCGGTTATGATCGGTCAGGTATTTCACCGCAATTGCCCGCACCGCAACCGTCACCGCCTGCGTGCCGGTATTACCCCCCATCGAGGCCACCATCGGCATCATCGCCGCCAGCATCACGATTTTCTCCAGCGTTGCCTCAAACAGCCCGATCACCGATGCCGCAGCCACCGCCGTAAATAAGTTAATGAGCAGCCAGGAAAAACGCGCCCGGGCGCTATCGATCAGGCGCGACTGGAAATCCGGCGCGCTGACCCCGCCGGCGCGCAGATAATCTTCTTCCTGCTCTTCCTGCATCACATCCACCACGTCATCGACGGTGATGGTGCCCACCAGCAGCCCTGCCTCATCGATCACGGGGGCTTCCACGAGGGCGTATTTTCGGAACATGAAGGCGACTTCTTCCTGATCCATCACCGCAGAAACGCTGAATGTTTCCGGGTTCATAATATCGGCAATCGCCACATCGCGCTTGTGCTGCAGTAAGGTGCCAAGCAGCAATCTGCCCAGCGGTTTACCGTCACCGCCGACGATGTAAATCACGTAAAAATTATCCGGCAACTCGTCTTCGGCGCGCAAAAAATCAATCGTATCGCCCACGCTCCAGTGCAGCGGAATCGCGACCAAATGCTTGCGCATCAGGCGGCCGGCCGATTCATCCGGATAGGTGAGGCCTTCTTCCACTTCCTGACGGAAATCGGTGGGCAGCCCCTCTAAAATCTCCTGCTGATCGGACAGCGAGAGGTCTTCGATAATGTGAATCGCATCATCGGTTTCCAGCTCGGAAAGCACTTCGGCCGTTTTTTCCGCGCCCAGCACTTCCACCACATCTTCCACCGCTTCGGGGGAAAGCTCAGGCAGTACTTCGGAATCAAAGGCATCGGCATCGGCGAGCATTTCCGCCAGCCACTGGCGATCATCGACGCTTAAGCGGTCAAAGAGTTCGGCCTGATCGGGCGCAGCAAGCGGCGCGATCAGCGCGCGCACTTCTTCGGCCTGCTCCGCCGCAATGGCGGCATGCACCTCAGCCAAAAAATCATCGCTTAAGGAAAAACTGGTTTCGACTTCTGCTACGTTGGCGTCGTCAAGATCATGCTGCATGATACGCCTCCTTCAGAAGTAACCGCCCCAAGGGCGTAAATATAACTATGGTGCGACTTAAGAAGACATGCTCGCTGCGGGCTTGCGCCCTCGCTCCTCCCCTTTGCTAAGCGTGCCTACGCACGCTAAGCGTCAGGTCGAACTTCGAAGTTCTCGTCTTCTTTATCTTAAGACCATCTCCTTTACACCCAAAAGGTGTAAAGGAGATGGTGGTGCGACCGAGAAGACTCGAACTTCCACGCCTCGCGGCGCTACCACCTCAAGGTAGTGCGTCTACCAATTCCGCCACGGTCGCATCCGGCCAAGCGCATAACAAAGGCCAGCACCCTACGCAAGTTTGTTTTTGTGGAAAATGAGGTGGCATGGAAAGGGGGGTGCAATAAGCTCGAACCTAATCTTGGAATCAGTCCAGCCTTCGCTCGTTGAGCTTCGGCGGACACTGCTTCGGCCTAAGTGTTTCTCGTGGCTTCGCCACGCGAAGCCCGTAAGGGCGAAGCGTGGAGGAAGGGATGGGATTCGAACCCACGATACGTTGCCGTATACACACTTTCCAGGCGTGCGCCTTCAACCACTCGGCCACCCTTCCTTCTAAGCAAGAAGGGCTCATAGCCTATTGGCATCAAGGTGCAAGTGAAAGATTGGCGACGAGGGGGAGTGGTGAATGGTGGGTGGTGATCAATACCCTAACCGCGAATCACCTGATAACCTGACGAGCACCCTTGCCCTTGGCCGCTATTGACCCTATAACCCTTGTCATGATTGGTAAACTCACAGGCTTGCTCGATAGCACGGGCGAAGACTGGCTCATCGTCGATGTGGCGGGTGTCGGCTATCACGTACATGCCTCGGCCAAAACGCTTGCGCAGCTGCCCGCGCGCGGCGAGGCGGTGCGCCTGATTATCGAAACCCATGTCCGCGAAGATCACATCCACCTCTACGGATTTTTGTCCGAAGCCGAGCGCGAATGGTTCCGCACGCTCACCACCGTGCAGGGCGTGGGCGTAAAAATGGGACTTGGTATTTTAGGTGGCATTTCCGCCGCAGCGCTGGTCACGGCCATTGCTTCCGGCGATAAAACCGCGCTCACCCGTATTTCCGGCGTCGGCCCCAAACTCGCCGAGCGGCTGGTGACGGAGCTGAAATCAAAGTTAGGCAAACTTCCTGCGAGCGATTTTTCTCCTGCGCACAGCAGCGCGGTGGTAGTGGTCAGCGAAGCAGCGCCCAAGAAAAAATCGGCGGCGAAACTGGTGAAAAGCGAAGAGGCAGCGCCGCGCGTGAACGTGAGTGAAGATGCGGTCTCCGCCCTTTCGCATTTGGGCTACGCCAGAAGCGATGCGTTTGTGGCGGTGGCCAAAGCCGTGCAGGCCGAGCCTGAGGGCGGGCTGGATAGTATTATCAAACGCGCCCTGCGCGAGCTTGCGGCATGAAACCCTCCACCTCTCCCTTATCTGCTGCAGCATCCGATGCTGAATCGCTCGATGTGAGCCTACGCCCGCAAACGCTGGCGGATTTTACCGGTCAGCCGCAGGTCACGGAAAACTTAAGCGTGTTTATTAAAGCGGCGCGGGTGCGCGGTGAAGCGCTTGACCACGCACTGCTTTACGGCCCTCCGGGACTGGGTAAAACCACGCTCGCCAGCATTGTCGCGCGCGAGATGGGGGTGAATTTTCGTACCACCTCGGGCCCGCTCCTCACCAAAGCCGGAGATTTGGCGGCCATTCTCACTAATCTGCAAGCAAATGATGTCTTGTTCATTGATGAAATTCACCGCCTGAATGCGGCGGTGGAAGAAGTGCTCTATCCGGCGATGGAGGATTTCAAGCTGGATCTCATCATCGGTGAAGGCCCCTCGGCGCGCACGGTGCGCATTGATTTGCCGCGCTTCACGCTGGTGGGCGCGACCACGCGGCTAGGCTTGCTCACCGGCCCGCTGCGCGACCGTTTTGGTATTCCGCTCAAGCTGAATTTTTACGATGTCGCCGAGCTCACCCGCGTGGTGACGCGCGCTGCGGGCTTACTGAAACTTGCCATCACGCCGGATGCCGCAGCAGAAATCGCCAAGCGTGCACGCGGTACGCCGCGCATTGCAGTACGGCTGCTACGCCGCGTGCGCGATTTTGCCAGTGCAGAAGCCGCACACGAAGTCACCCAGACACTCGCCGATCGTTCCTTGAAAAAACTCGAGGTCGATGCCCTGGGGCTCGATGCTTCCGATCATCGTTATCTGCGCTTTATTGCCGATCACTATGAGGGCAATCCGGTAGGGGTGGAAACCATTGCTGCTGGCCTATCCGAGGCGCGCGATTCGATTGAAGAAACCATCGAGCCGTATTTGCTGCAGATTGGATTTATCGCCCGCACGCCGCGTGGCCGCATGCTTACCCACAGCGCGTTTAAGCATTTGGGTCTGGCCGTGCCAACGCGTGAAATTGCCCAATTTTCGATGTTAGAAAATACCGAGGAACCATGAGCAAACTGCCCGATCACGTACA
Organism: Alphaproteobacteria bacterium; assembly: GCA_022841525.1. Classification (GTDB taxonomy): domain Bacteria; phylum Pseudomonadota; class Alphaproteobacteria; order Rickettsiales; family UBA3002; genus JALHRI01. Next base: position 14,529 of record JALHRI010000027.1, read on the forward strand.
CTATCACCATGAGTTTTCACTACGTGTTTACTACGAAGATACCGATGCCGGCGGCGTGGTCTATAACGCCAATTACCTGAAGTTCGCCGAGCGCGCACGCACCGAAATGCTGCGTGCAGCGGGGCTTAATCAGCACGACATCCGCCGCGCGCACGATATTGTGTTTGTGGTGTCGAAGGCAAACATCATCTATAAGGGCCCTGCGTATCTGGATGATATGCTCACCGTGAAAACATCCTTGCTCGAACACACCCGCACCCGCATGACGCTGGCACAAAATGTGTATAGAAACGGGCGCCTGATCACTGAGATGACCATCGAAATTGCGTGCGTTGAGATACAAGACGATGGGATCACGCTCAAAGCACACACCACGCCGCAAATCATACTTGACGCGCTAGCCGGACATGGCATGACTGCGACCAACTAGACCTCGCTACCCATCAGGAGAATTGCCATGACCCAACAAATTGCAGCACCCGTTACGGGCGTGAGCGGCGCCGATGTCGCCGGAACCGTCGACGGCGTTACCGCCATTGGCGGCGCAGCTGGCGTAGATATTTCGCTCATCGGCCTGTTTCTCAATGCCGCACCGCTGGTCATGATTATCATGCTGGTGCTGGTGGCAATGTCGGTAGCGTGCTGGGCGGTGATTATCGAGAAATTCTCCTCCATCCGCTCGGCGGTGGATAAAACCAACCAGTTTGAAAATGAATTCTGGTCGTCTGACTCGCTGGATAAATTTTACGAGAAACTCAAAAAACGCAAAGCCCGCCACCCGATGGCGGTGATTTTTTCTTCCGCGATGGATGAGTGGTTGAAAGGCAAGCAGCCTGAGCGCATTGTGCGTAGCGACCGCCCCACGAGCGGCGAGCTGACCATTTCCACCAAAGAGCGCATCGGCCAGATGATGATGGTCAGCATCAACCGCGAAATCGAACGGCTCGAGCGGGGGCTGGGCTTTTTAGCTACCTGCGGTTCTTCTGCGCCCTTTATCGGCCTGCTGGGCACGTGTATCGGCATTATCAATTCATTTACCGCCATTGCCAGCTCGCAAAATACATCGCTTGCGGTGGTAGCGCCGGGGATTGCAGAAGCATTGTTTGCCACCGCCATCGGCCTTGCCGTGGCCATTCCGGCGGTGATTGCCTACAACAAATTCAATGGCGAAGTGAACCGGCTGGCCGGTAAGTTCGATGATTTTGCCACCGAGTTTCAGGCGCTGCTTTCGCGCCAGACCGATGGCCGCGTCGTATAAAGGCAGCAGCATCATGGGCATGAATTCTCCAGGTTCCTCCGGTAACGGCCGCAACAGAAGGCGTCGCAGCGCGCACGGCTTTAGCGATATTAACGTCACCCCCTTTGTGGATGTGATGCTGGTACTGCTCATCGTGTTCATGGTCGCCGCCCCGATGATGACGGCTGGTGTCACGGTCGATTTACCTAAAACCAACGCCTCTTCCCTGCCGGGTAACGATGAGCCGCTGAATGTGTCCATCAAGCGCGACGGGTCGATTTACATTCAAAACGCGGAAGCCAAACTCGGCGAGCTTGGCCCCAAGCTGCAAGCGATTTTGGGCGAAAAAACCGATACCCGCATTTTCGTGCGCGGCGATACGGCGATTGATTACGGCCAGGTGATGAAGGTGATCAGCGAAATTACCATGTCGGGATTTTCAAAAGTGGCGCTGGTTACCAATAATTCTGGCCAGGGCGAACGTCGCAGGTAAGTGTGAAACCCTATCAACATCAAGAAAGCCTGTATTACTCGCTGGGCATGCACGTCTTTTGCCTGCTGCTGGCGATTTTTGGCCTGCCCGCGATTTTCGAAGAAAAACCCGACCCCGAACCGTTCGTGATGACGGTGGAAGTGGTGCCGATTGGCGAAATCACCAATCTGCCCTCGGCGAAGAAACCCCTCACCCCTAAAAAAGAAGCGCCGACGCCGCCGAAAAAAGTGAAGGAAACACCCTCGGTAGAAGAAAAGCCACTGCCTCCACCCGAGCCTGAACCCAAGGAAGAAGACGTCCCCGATCCGGATCAGCCCAAGGAAGAAAAAGAAAAGCCCAAGCCCAAAAAGGAAGAGCCGAAAAAAGAGTCCAAGCCCAAGGAAGATGATCTGGCCGTACTGCTCAATAAGCTCAAGCAAGAATCGCAGGAGCAGAAGGAAGACGCGAAGGATGACCGCACGGCAGAAGAAAACACCAGCCGTTCGGATAAGCCTTACGACCCCGCCGTGCCGCTGTCGATTACGGAGAAAGACGCGATCCGCAGCCAGTTTGTGAAATGCTGGCGCATGCCCGCAGGTTCAATGAACGCGCACGAGCTTGCCGCACGGGTGCGGGTGAAGCTCAACCCTGATGGCTCGGTCAACTCTGCCGAACTCGCAGCCGATCAACGGGGGCGCTATTCCTCCGACCAGTTCTTCCGCGCTGCCGCCGATTCCGCCATTCGCGCCGTATGGAAATGCAATCCGGTGCAAAACCTGCCGACCGATAAATACGACGCCTGGAGCGATATGGAGCTCAATTTCGACCCCTCCGAGCTGCTGTTTTAGCAGTACCCCCGCCTTGATGACGGGGTCTGCGCTAACAACACGATCCACCGCTCACCAGCCACCACTCACTATTTCCCTGTCCTTAACGTTTTTTTAACGCTGGATGCGTTAGGCTGAGCACATAAGCAGGAGAACACCATGCATTTTGGCTTTGAAAACGGCTCACTTTCCCAACTCATCGATGCGGAAGTATTCGGCAAACGCGGCGACTGGGAAAAACACGAAATTGGCGGCAATTCCGCCTTCGTCAAGCAACTGGCCACTGCGGATGCAGAACTCAAAGCCCGTATTGCCGCGCGGTTTCACGAGCTGGGCTTCGTGCCGATGTTTTTCAAGGAACATGGCCGCGAATATGTGGCCTTAGAAGGCGTTCGCAGCGAGGTGAATTACAAAACGATCGAGGAAGCCTTCGTTCGCCAGATTCTCTCGCGCGTGGGGTAAAATTTCACCCATTGTCATCAAATTGTCATGATGGCGGCGTAGTCTTCAGTTCATTGAAGGAGAAAACGATGAGCACTTCACATACCGATCAGCACCCATTTAAACTGCGAAAACCAAAAGGTGAAACGCAGATAGATAATTACAGAGCGACTGAATCTTTATCTAATCATGAGTGGCAAGCCAAGCTGCTTGAGAGGAAGCTCCTTGATGACAAAAACTGGAATCTTGGTAAGCTGAATGCAACTTGTCATGTCGTTTTTGGAAAAGCTCCCGTTAACGAAGATATAGTAAAAGAACGAAGAGAAGGTATTATTGCAGCGCTAAGTGCATTAGGAGTCAACGATACCCCTCAATTTGCCGCATACTGCACAACAAAAGTAGATGTCAAGATTCCACTGACTGCTTACAACGAACATATCGCTCCAAAAATAGCAGATAAGCATAAGAGTAAAGCACTCCAATAACGTTTCGTGCTACCGCTGGACTGCTTTGTCGCTTCGCTCCTCGCAGTGACGCTGCCTCCCGCTCGTCATTGCGAGCACTTCGCGAAGCAATCCACTGGGCATCGCCACGCCCGTGCGGATTACGACGCCCATATAGCGCCGGCCATTGAAGCGAAAAAAGCCGAAGGCAAAAGCCGCTAAGCGGCACTGTCAAAATCCGTCAGCTTAATCGGGTAATCACCGGAAAAGCAGGCATCGCAATAGCGGGGATTGTCGGCATTGCGGCCGGCTTCGCCCATGGCGCGGTGCAGACCATCCAGCGATACAAACGCCAAGGAATCCACCCCAATCAACTCTGCCATTTCTGCCGTGTTGTAGCGCGCGGCCATCAGCTGGCTGCGCTCGGGCGTATCGACGCCGTAAAAGCACGAATGCGTGGTCGGCGGGCTGGCGATGCGCATGTGTATTTCCTTCGCCCCCGCCTCGCGCACCATGGCGACGATTTTTTTGCTCGTCGTACCGCGCACAATCGAATCATCAACCAACACCACGCGCTTACCTGCGATCGAGGCGATGTTCGCGTTATGTTTGAGCTTCACGCCCAAATGCCGCACCTGATCCGATGGCTCAATAAAGGTACGCCCCACATAATGGTTACGGATAATACCCAGCTCAAACGGCAGGTTCGATGCGGCCGCGTAGCCCAGTGCGGCTGGCACGCCGGAATCGGGTACAGGCACCACCACATCCGCAGCCACGCCCGATTCACGCGCCAGCTCGGCACCGATGGCTTTGCGCATTTCATAGACGTTTTTATGCTCCACCAAACTATCCGGACGCGCGAAGTACACATACTCAAAAATGCAGAAACGGCGCGGCGCATCGGCCAGTGGGAAATGACTTTTCAGTCCGTCTTGATCAATCACCACCATTTCGCCGGGTTCAATATCGCGCTCAAAGCGCGCGCCCATAATATCCAGCGCGCAGGTTTCCGATGCCAGCACATACGACTCACCCAAACGCCCCAGCACCAGTGGCCGCACGCCGTGTGCATCGCGCACGCCGATCAGCGCATGTTGCGTCAGCATCACCAGCGAATACGCCCCTTCAATTTGTTTGAGCGCATCCACGATACGATCATGCATGGCGCCGGCTTTGCTGCGCGCCACTAAATGCACAATCACTTCCGTATCGGAGGTCGAAGAAAACAACGAGCCACGCGCGATCAAATCTTTTTTCAGCGTCAGCGCGTTGGTGAGGTTGCCGTTATGCGCCACCGCAAAACCACCAAACGCCAGCTCGGCAAAAAAGGGCTGCACATTGCGCAAATGCGGCTCACCGGTGGTGGAATAGCGGTTATGGCCAATCGCGGCGGTGCCTTTAAGCTTACCGATCACGCTTTCGCTGTTGAAATGATCGCCCACCAGGCCAAGCGCGCGGTGGCTGTGAAACTGCTCGCCATCAACGCTGACGATGCCGGCACCTTCCTGCCCACGGTGCTGCAGCGCATGCAGACCCAGCGCGGTGTGCGCCGCGGCATCAGAAGCATTCCAGATGCCATACACCCCGCATTCGTCGTGGAATTTGTCCGATGATTCCGAATAAGGGAGACATTCCTCCCCCCCTTGCGGGGGGAGGTTAGGCGGGGGGGGGATGGAAGAGTCTGTAACCTTGAAACCACCCCCACCCCTGCCCTCCCCCGTAAAGGGGGAGGGGGCTGCCTGTGGCTCTCTATTATATCGCCCGCAAGGGGTTGAGGAACGTTCCTGAATCCTGACCACTGAGCCCTGAACCATTATTTCCCCTCATCCACACGGCGGCGCAGTTCGTCCATGCTCGGCCAGCCAGACTCACGCTTGATTTCCTCGCGTTCGCGCGCGGCCTGATTATCACCATCCGGCAGGCGCTCTGGCGTGCGCGCACCCTCGGCATCGAAAATCGTGCCTGAACTGGGTGCTGGCAGCGACTCCAGCATATCGGTAATCGGCCCATCTTTTTTGGGTTTTAGTTTTGAACCATCCTTGCCACCCAAATATTCCGGCGCCAGCTTCGCCATCCAGCCTGCGACCTCCTCCACGTAGGGCTTGGTTTTCGCGCCTTCCAACCACTCGGGGTAATCATCGTCGCTGATGAAAAAGCTCATCACATAAAAGCCGATCGATACCAAAAGCAGCCCGCGCGCCACGCCAAACACCAACCCCAGCGCGTTATCGATAATGCCCACTTCGTTGCCGGGCTTCAAAAATTTCATCAAAAACGCGTTGATGATGGAAAGCACCACCAGCGATCCCATAAAGGTCAGCATGCCGGCAAAGCCGCTGGCAACGCCTGAATTGCCGACATGCGGCTTGATGAATTTGGCCACTTCCGGAAAACCGTAGAGCGTGATGATCACCGCGCCCACCCACGCACCCAGCGACAGCACTTCGCGCACAAAACCGCGAAAGAACGCCACCAGCGCCGACAAGCCCAGCACGCCGAGCACTACCATATCAAACATGTTCAATTGCGCTTCGATCATGTGTACCTCACTGCTTGCGTAACCACGCTACCAACTCTCCTACATGACGCACGCTGTGCGTGCCAAGGGCTTTTGCTTCTGCGGCGAAAGGGGCGGGTTTTTTCCCCACTGCTTGCGGTAAAATGGCCTTGTTAAAGCCCAGCTTGGCGGATTCTTTCAGGCGCATGTCGCTGCGTGAGACAGGGCGAATTTCACCGGTGAGGCCAATTTCACCAAACGCCACCAGGCCTTCTGGCAGTGGCGCATCCAGCAGCGCGGAAATAAGGGCAAGTGCAGCAGCTAAATCGGCTGCGGGTTCGTTAATCCGCAGACCGCCGGCCACGTTCAAATAGACTTCTTTATCGGCAAAGCGCAGATCCGCGCGGCTTTCCAGCACCGCCAGAATCATCGACAGCCGCTGCGAATCAAACCCCACCGTGGCGCGGCGCGGGGTGGACATGCCTGACGGCGACACCAGCGCCTGAATCTCCATCAGCACCGGGCGGGTGCCTTCCATACCGGCAAACACGCATGCGCCGGAGACGGTTTTTTCACGCTGCGTTAAAAACAGCGACGACGGGTTAGGCACTTCTTCCAAACCACTTTCGCCCATGTGAAACACGCCGATTTCATCGGTCGCGCCGAAGCGGTTTTTCACCCCGCGTAAAATGCGGTATTGCGCGCTGCGCTCGCCTTCAAAATACAGCACCGCATCGACCATATGTTCCACCACGCGCGGGCCGGCGATCTGGCCATCTTTGGTGACGTGGCCGACGAGAATCAGCGCAAAGCCACGCGTTTTCGCAGCGCGGATGAGTTCATGCGCGCAGGCGCGCACCTGTGCTACGGTGCCCGGTGCGGCGTCCAAGTTTTCGGAAAACATGGTTTGAATGGAATCAATGATCACAAAGTCCGGCGGCTCGGGCGTATCGATCGTACCTAAAATGCGCTTGAGCGCGTTAGCGCAGGCCAGCTGCACCGGTGCGGTTTCCACGCCCAGCCGCCGCGCGCGCAGCTGAATCTGCGCGGCGGATTCCTCGCCGGTGATGTAATACACGCTGCGGCCGCTAAGCGCCATGTTGGCGGCGGCTTTGAGCAGTAGCGTCGATTTGCCAATGCCCGGATCTCCGCCGATTAAACAGGCCGAGCCTTCTACCAAACCACCGCCTAGCACGCGGTCGAATTCTGAAATGCCGGTAAGCATACGCGGGACGGGTGTTTCGGCAGATGCGAGGCTGGTCAGCTCCAGCGCTTTGCCCTTACCACCGGCAGATACGGCCTTGGGCAGCGAAGCGCGCGCCTCTTCTACCAGCGTATTCCAGGCACCACAACCATCGCACTGACCCTGCCATTTGGAATGCACCGTACCGCAACTCTGGCAGACATAATGGGAAGAATTTTTGGCCATGATTGTGACGATTCTGTGAAGATTTGCCGTAGGTTATTGCTTCTGTAGCATGGATCAATGATACTAGGCAAAGTGTTAATTTTAGAGTAGACTACGGCATGCCTCTATCGCTCGATATCAATGGTTTTTACGCGCTTAGGCTGGAAAACAACCAGCTGGTGATCAATCTTTCCAGCGCGACTGAGCCGTATTTTTTGCAGCATATAGGCAAGCTGCTCAAACTAAAGCATGGTGATAACATTCTTGAGCCAACCGTCACGCCAAACGCCATGTGCGAACCCAAACGCGTCGTGTTTGATCTAACGGATGTGGATGCGTCTAAGCCCTTCACCCTCACCATGAATAACCAGCCCGTGAGTGATTTGCGCCTTGAGAATGGCGCGCTGGCGGCGGGTCAAAAACACAGCATCTATCAGCTTAGTGTGAGCGAAACACGCGCTTACGGCATGGCGCTTTCTGAAAAACACGGCGTGCTGAACATGCTGCCGTATGACCGCACGCTGCGCGAAGGTTTTGATCCGAAGAAACATGCGCCGATTACCGATTTGCACACCCATTCTTCGGCGCAAGTGTCCGCTAGCGCCATGATGGAAGCTGCGCTGGAAATTGATCAGGAGGCAGGAAGTGACGCTGCCAAAGGACTGACCTACCCGGTCGAATTACTGCAAAAACTTGGCGTGCCTGCACACAAAGAGCAGCCGCGTCACAGCGTTCGCTCCTACTTATTCAAGCCTACTGCTAACGAAAACTTAGCCTGCGAACGTGACGGCGGCACCTGCGAGGCGATTCGCGTCAAAGATTTAAGCGAGGATCAGCGTAAAGCCATTATCCAAAAAATGCAGGTGATGGGCGATAAAATTATTCCCTTCGGTGACTTTGACCCCGAGTTTTACCGCTTCCGCAATCCGCTGACCAAACATCCGGGCATGGCGCGCAAAATGATCCGCCAGATCGCAACGGAATATGCGAAAAATGGGATCGAATACGCCGAGCTTTCCACCTCCTCGATGACCAATCCCGCCTGGCTCGCAGACATGATCCGCGAGATTGATGCCATCGAGAAGGAAGGCGGCATTGAGGTAGACGGCGTAAGAAAACCCATGCACTTAAGGTTTCTGGTATGCATGATGCGCTCGACCCCGCCACAGCAAATGCTCGTGGAGATGGAGCGGATTAAATTTCTCGCACGTCACCCCTATATTGTGGGGATGGATTTGGTGGGTTATGAATCCAACAAAACTCGCGATTTTCACTGGGCGCTGTCGCACATGGCGCAGTGGGCGGCACAAAGTCAGGGCACGGAATTAAAACGCGAAGACGGCTGGGATATGCAGCGCGATTTTATGATTCGCGTCCATGCGGGCGAGACGGGTAAAAATCCAGAAAATGTAGAAGATGCACTAAAGATTTCCAGGGAACACAAGGTGCGGGTGCGCGTGGCGCATGCGCTCAATGTGGTACTTACCGATACCGATCATGAAGAAATTAAGCGGCTTTCTGGCAAAGGCGAAGGTGTCGCAGGCGATCAGTTCGCCTTAGAGATGTGCCCAGACTCTAACCAGGTATTCTTAAACAAGCCGCTGGTGCATGACGTGCCCATGCCGGATCGCTATGCCATTAGCCCCGTGTTTTTAGGAAGCGACGGTGGTGGCGGCCTCAATATTACACCTACACAACTAGCGTATAGCTCCCTAGCCACCGGCATGAGCCTTCAGCAGCTTGAAGAAATGCAAGCCTATGAGCGCGGCTATATTGACCGCCAATTAGCGCGCGAGCGATCCAAGCGCCGTGCCTTTGATACGCTATACCATGATCCTAAAGATTTTCTGGATGGGTATAAATCAAGATTGGCAGAGTTAAAAAGCTTGGACGAACAGTCGCACTATCATGAAGAAGCGCTGGACGGCAAAGAGAAAGAGTTCGATGCACTCAACCAACAAATCTCAGCACTAAACGCGCAGCGCGCAGCGATTACCGAAAAAGTGCGCAACCCTCGCGCACTGCCCGCTTCTATGCAAGGCAAAAAGCCGATCCTCATTGGCGGCGCTTCCGGTGATAGCTGGAAAGACATGACCGCAAACGAACAACGCCGCACCCGCCAAACGATCGAAATGTTGGTGCAAAGCTTAGATCCAGAAAAATGTTATTTCGTACTCGGACGCGTGAAAAACGAAGGCGTCAGCAAAGTGCTCGATGAGGTGGTCAAGGCCTATAACAGAGAGAATGCTACCAATCAATTTCAGGTGCTGGCGCGCTATGCGGGTGCCGATAAAGCCCCTACCGAAGAGCTGCCGGAAACCATTACAGCGATTCATAATATCCCCGGCGATTTAAGCAACGTCCCTAAATCGATGGTGGATTTTATCAAAGAAGAGCATGGTACAGCGCTGTTTTTTGGTGGCAGTAATTTTACCGGCGAAATGGTGTTTCGCTGCTTTACAGCCGGTGTGCCATTTCATCTCTTCACGCCGCAGCACGGCCTGCTCGTGGAGAACATCGCACCGATCATTCCCGATAGTTTCCAAACCGAGATTGTAAGACAGGCTAAAAAAATCATGCAGCCATTCGCTGAATTTGCCAACCATGCATGGCACAAACTATGCATCCCCGATTCGCCGGATGCGCTAGGTGATGTCGATGCGAATACCATCGCTGCGGGTCAAGGTATTTTATCAGGTTACATCAAAGAACGTGGTCACGAAGATTGGCAACGCGCGATGATTGAAGCCTCGCGAACTGGCTTTGCTGCCGCAGCCGGCAAATAGATTAACGCTTCACCCCTGCCAGCTCAATGGGGCCATCGGCGCGGCCGTGGACGAACTGATCAACATACGGATTGCCGGAATGATCAATCGCGGCGACCGGCCCATCCCAAATGATTTTTCCCTGATAGATCATCGCTACCCTACTCGCAATTTTGCGCACCGATGACATATCGTGCGTAATCGTAATCGCGGTAGAGCCTAGTTTTTTCACGCAAGAAACAATCAGCTCGTTAATCACATCGGCCATGATGGGATCAAGGCCGGTGGTGGGTTCATCGAAGAAAATCACTTTCGGGTTGGTGGCAATCGCGCGCGCTAAGCCCACGCGTTTTTGCATACCGCCAGAAAGCTCGGCAGGCATGAGATCGGCCACTTCCGGAGGCATCCCCACCGCGGCGAGTTTCTCAATCGCCAGTTCTTTCGCAGCGCGGTATTTGAGGGCGCCGGGGCCTTGCATCACCGCAAAGGCGATGTTGCGCCACACGGGTAGCGAATCGAACAGCGCGCCACCTTGAAACAACATGCCGCACTGACGCAGAAAATCAATCCGCTGAGCAAAGCTGTGATGGGTAATGTCTTCGCCTTCAAACAGAATCTGGCCGGAATCGGGCTTAATGAGACCAATGATATGCTTAATCATCACCGATTTGCCGGAGCCGGAACCGCCCACAATCACCAGCGATTCGCCCTTGGCAATATTCACATGAATCCCGTCCAGCACCACTTTGTTGCCGAATTTTTTATGGACATTCACCAGTTGGATTTGGGGGGTCATAACGCAAAAAACGCTTCCGTAAGCAAATAGTTGGAAAGCAGAATGAGAATCGACGCCGACACCACCGCGTTGGTCGTCGCCGTACCCACGCCCTGCGCGCCGCCCTTGCTGTGATAACCGTGATAACAGCCCATCAGCGCCACAATAAAGCCAAACGCCGCAGCCTTGGTAAGACCGGAAATGACGTCATAAAGCTCAAGGAAATTCCACGTATTGTCGAGGTAGGGGCCGGAAGAAAATCCCAGCTTTTGCACGCACACTAAATAACCGCCCATCACCCCGATAATCATGGCGATGAACACCAAACACGGCATCATCAGCGTGCCGGCCAGTAGGCGCGGGAAGATGAGGTATTTGTTGGGGTTGGTGGAAAGCGTCACCAGCGCATCGATCTGTTCGGTGACGCGCATGGTGCCAATTTCCGCCGCAAACGACGCGCCAATGCGCCCCGCGACCATCAGGCCCGCCAGCACCGGCCCCAGCTCCCGGGTGATGGAGAGCACCACCACAATCGGAATCGAGCTTTCCGCCGAAAAACGCGAGAATCCCGAATAGCTTTGCAGCGCCAGTACGCCGCCGGTGAAAATGGCGGTCAGGCCGATCACAGGCAGCGAGAAATAGCCGATATCGATCATCATGCGGCCGAGTTGGGTGGG
>JALHRI010000028.1 GCA_022841525.1 Alphaproteobacteria bacterium
AATCGCGCGGTGAGTTAGCGTGAATGGTTGCCATCGAGCCATCATGGCCGGTATTCATCGCAGAGAGTACATCGATCACTTCATCGCCGCGGATCTCACCCAAAATAATGCGATCCGGCCGCATGCGCAGCGCGTTTTTTACCAGCTGCCGCTGCGTAATTTCGCCCTTACCTTCGGTGGAAGGCGGGCGTGTTTCCAGCCTGAGAACGTGCGGCTGTTTGAGCTGAAGTTCGGCGGCATCTTCAATCGTAATCACGCGCTCGCCGTGATCGATATTGGCAGACAGCGCATTCAGCAGCGTGGTTTTACCCGAGCCCGTACCGCCAGAAATAATGATGTTCACCCGAATGCGCCCGCAAATTTTCAGAAACTCCGCCATATTGGGGGTGAGCGATCCGTAATCGAGATATTGATCAAGCAGCATTTTGCTTTGCTTGAATTTACGAATCGAGACCAGACAGCCATCCAGCGACAGCGGGGGAATAATCGCGTTAAAACGCGAGCCATCGGGCATGCGCGCATCGACCATGGGGCTGGATTCATCAATCCGTCTGCCCACACGGCTCACCACGCGCTGAATAATGCCCAGCAGGTGCGATTCGTTATTAAACTGCACATCGGTGAGGTAAATTTTACCCGCGCGTTCAATGAATACTTTCTTCGCGGTGTTAATCATGATGTCGTTTACATCCGGATCATTGAGCAGCGGTTGAATGGGGCCGAAGCCCAAAATCTCATCCGCCGCTTGCGTTTTCATCAGCTCGCTTTGTGCGGCATTGAGCGGAAACTGCAACCGCGTGAGCACCTGCTCGCAGCCTTCGTGCACGCGGGCAACGCGCCGATCTTGCGGCAAGCCCTCCAAGGCCTGAAAATCCATCAGATCGAGCAGCTCTTCCATCAGTGCGCGCTTGGCGGCCTGATAATCACTGGTATCGAGTTTGCTATCGCGGTAGGAAACCATCGGATCGGCGCTGGAAATGGTCGTATTCGCCGATGACATCGCCACCGACTGCGGCGCCGGTTGCGCAGATGGGGCAAAGGCCGCCGGAGGCAGCGCAGTTGCCGCAGCGTGGGTGGCGACTGCGGGCTGCGCTGGGGCAGGTGCCGTCGTCGCTGATTTTTTTCCAAACCCCGACATCACCTAACCGCGCTTTTTGAACATGCCAAGCAGCCCTGCTTGCGATACGCCGCGGCCACCCTCGCCGCTGGCCATGCCCACCAGGCTGCGCGCCAGCACATCCAGCCCGCCAGAGAGCTCGCTCGGCGGCAGTTCGGCAACGGTTTTAGCCTGCGCTTCGGCAGCACCAATGGTGCGGATATCGTTGGCTAAGCGGAAGCGAATCGTGGTCGCACACACGCGCTCGAAATCGTCTTCTTCGACAGCTTCTTTGAACTTCGCACCCGCGCGATTAATCACGGCGCAGATTTTATCAGGGCTAATACCCATGTCGCGCCAGACTTTCATGAAACGCGCGGCATGCGCTACCGATTTCAGCCATAATTGCGCGACCATCACCACTTTATCGGCTTCCTGGATAATGCTTGCAACCCAGGGTTGCCACACATGCGGCAGATCGATAATAATCGTGTCGTAATTTTCGCGCAGGACGCTTAAGAGATTGCGCACGGTGGTGGCATCCATGGTCGGCAGAAACCGAAGGTCAGCCGGTGCGCTGATCACATCAAGCGTGCCGTATTTGGCGACCATGCGGCGCAGCAAGGTGGCATCCACGATGCGGTCGGGGTTATCAAACAATTCGCGAATACCAAAAGCCGCTTGCAGATCAATTTGCTTGGCGATCATGCCAAACTGGTAATCCATATCGATCAGCACCGTGGAACCCGGCGCGTTGCCGCTGATAATATACGCACTATTGAGCGCGACCATGCTCGCACCATCGCCCGAACCCGCCGCGATACAGGCAATCACCCTTCCCGCACGCGCAGGTGCAGTGGCGGGGCTATGCGCTGCTGGCGCGGAAGCGCGGGCAGACGCGCGGCTTTTGCTAAAGGTCTCGACGATGTCGCGCGGATTGGCAGGCATCGGCAAATAATCCAGCACGCCGCGACCAATCAGCTCGCGGTAGAGCCCGATATCGTTGGTGCTTCCGGCAGCAATCACGCGGGTATTGGCGTCGCAGTGCTCGGCCAGCGCGTCAATTTCATACAGCACATCCGCGCCGCGCGTGCCGATATCCATCACAATATGGCTGGGGCTGGCGGCCAGTTCCGCCATTTTTCGCGCCGCATCCAGCGGGCTTCCATGCACGATCATCGGCGCGTCTTGTCCCATGACGCCTGCGATTTCAAGCGCCCAGCGCTCATATTCAGGAGAAGAAATAATGATTAAAATACTGCTCATACGGGTGCGAAAAAATGGTGGCGTCAGTAGCGTGAAGAAGAAATGATCCCTGCAAATTTAGCAGAAAATCCGCTGCGCCACAACGATGAGCGCCTAGTTGTTCACGAGAAAGCAGGTTTAAGCCCCAAGCGTGTGCTATTGGCCACCACCGCCGCCGCCACCACCTTGTTGCTGGTTCTGTTGCAGCAAGCTATTTTGCAGGGCGTTTTGATTATTCACGTCTCTCGGGTCGCTTTCCATGTAGCGCTTATAGGTCAGCACCGAGCGCGCACTGTACGGATCATCCATAATGCTTGGGTTTAATATCTGTTTTTTATCCGAGACGCTTTGCACAATATTCGCAGCAGTCGCGCAGCCAAAAGTAGGATGATTGAGGTTGTAGTGGTTTGACCCATTTTCCATGTAACGCTGTTCGCAGTCACGCGCGAGGTTGCGCTCGTAAATCAGCGTCACCGTTGCCTGCGCGGAGGGGATGTGGGTGAAAGGTACATCGAACAGTTCCAGCGCGCGCTTGGCTTCGTTGCACTGGGCGCTGCCGGAGGTGCAGTAAAGTTCGGCGCGGGTAGGCTGATCGCGGTTAATCCAGCTGGAGAATTCATTCACCTCGCTCGCCGTACCAACGGATAGATTCACCACCTCAGAAGAATAATCCATCAGCGATTCGGGCGCACCGCGGTTGAAATATGCTTCGGGCGGAATTTTACTGCAGGCCGCCAAGCTGATGGCCACCAGCGCAAGGGCAGCAAGGCACACACTATCCATACGAAGCCTCATGCGTTAATCCGTAATAAAGCCCACCGGGCCTTCCATGCTAGGGGTTTGACTGGCCGAGCCGAACACTTTGCCCAGCGCGCCGTAGAACATCATCTCCATGGTGCTGGCGGGGCGGAAATTATCGGTCGGCAATTTGACATCGCCTGATTTCATCGGATCGATCAAATACGGCGTCACCGCAATCACCAGTTCGGTTTCGTTGCGCTGAAAGGCAGTGGAGCGGGAAAGCGCGCCAATAATCGGAATATCACCAACGCCAGGAATCTGGCTAATCTGCGACGTAATATTATCGCTTAGCAGGCCGGCAATCATAAAGCTCTCGCCCGGCGCCAGCTCTACTGTGGTGGCAGCACGGCGCGTATTAATGATGAAGGTAACCGTATTACCAAACGTGTTGGTTATCTCTTCACGTCCGCCAATCTCAGAGACTTCAGGATTCACCTGAATACGGATACGGTTTTCACTCAGCACATGGGGGGTAAATTTAAGCGATACGCCAACCGGACGAAAGATAATCGAAATCCCGCCATTCGGCCCTCCGTTTACCGGCACCGGAAACTCACTGCCCGCTAAAAACTCAGCCTGCTCGCCGGAAATCGCGGTCAGATTTGGCTCGGCTAGAATTTTGAATAAACCGTTTTCCTCGAGAAGATTCAGCGCGCCCGCTAAGCCAAACGAACCGAGTTCCCCCGCAATAGATGCGGCACCACGCACATCATCCGGCAAGCTAAAAGTGCCCAATGCTCTACCAATGCCGCCACCGGTGGCAATGTTAATTGGCAGATCACCGCCTTTTACGGCCTGTACATCCACACCCAAATTCTTCACCGCCGAGCGCTTAATCTCCCCAATCCGAATGCGCAGCATGACCTGCTGGCCAGCGCCGATTTTCATCAGATTCAAAATGGGGGATGCTTTTTTTCCAGCATCTGAGGTAATCACCTCACGTGCCGTGACCTGATCGTTCGTCAGCTTGCCCAACACAAACTGCTCGGCGATTTCCAACGCCGTAGCAGCAGACTGTGCACTGGTGACTTCACCGGTCAGCGCAATCCGCGTATTCACCAATTCCACACCAATACGTTCGCTGGGCAGGAAATCGCGCAGAGCTTTGCGAATCGCCGGCAGATCATAGGTCACTACCACATCCATGTTGCGCAGCAGCTGATTGGATGGGCTGAAAATACGCAGCGTCGTCGTACCGATGTTTTTACCAATCACCGATACTTTATTTTTACCGTGAACATAGACATCGGCCACTTCCGGATCGGTGATGATGACCTCGCCCATATCCGAAGGGGTGGTAATCAGTTCCGAACGGTTGATCGGCACGTAAAAAATCTTCTCTTTCGCATAAGCTTGTGGATAAGCTGTGAGCATGCTCACAGCCATCATCAGAACCACTGCACATATATGCTTTAGGGGCGTGCGAACATCGAGCCGCTGATGCATGCGTTATCCAACCTTCACCGAACAAATTGACCAGGCGTAGAAGGCGGGTTACGTGCTGATTTTCTTGAAGAAATCTATCGACGCGCGGACCCCGCACTCTGGCTGGTTTGGCTTCCACCAAACGGCGCCGGAGTGGGGATAGAAGACGACACCGCATCATCGATGTCAAGCTGGCGTTTCTTATTCGTTTTGTCTTCTATTTCACTGCCGCGAACCACGGTCACGAAGTTGGCATTATTCTTCGCAATTTGTGCGGCAGCCGTGATCATGCGCGGTCTGAACTGCGACACATCATTGACGTAAGTTATCCCCAGCGGCTCGACACTTTCTTTATCCGCCAGCGAACGCAAGCTCATCGAAAGCGTGGCATTCGCAGTCGAGCCTTGCGCGATGTTTTCCGCCAGTCGCAAGCGGCGTACATCGCTGGGCGTGACCATTAAAGAAACCGTGCGCGGCGGTTCACGGCGCTGCTGCTGACCTTGCGCCTGCGCAGGCGGCGGCGTGCCTTCGGCGCGCTGATCGACAGCAAGCACCAAAACATTGTTCAAAATATTCTCGGTGATTTTGATTTTCTCGGCATATTTTTTCAGATCCGGATTTTCGTAGGTGGCATTGTCCACTTCACGACTGAGGACTAAGTCCACGCGGTCGCCGGGAAATACCAAGCCCGCCAGACCATCAATTTCGTTGGTGCGAATCGTCACCACGCGCATGCCTTTGGGCAGATTCGCCGAAAGATAGCTTGGGTCATTGGCATTGGCGAGCTTGCTGGAAATCAGCGGCTCCTGCGGCTGAAACGCAGCGCGCGCCACCATGCCTTGAATCGGGGTTTTGCCGTCAGCCACAATAAAGCCCTGTACCATTAAATGTTTTGGCCAAGGCTGCTGCAGCAACATTTCGGGCGTAATCACACTGCCAATTTGAATCGGCTGTGCGGCAACATAGATATTCACGGTGTCAATGCGGGTGGGCGCTACGGCGACCTGCTGGACTTGCTGTGGCTGCGCCGAAGGATCCGGTTGCTGACCGCGAAGAAAAAATACGGCCGCGCCTACCGCTAAAAAAATGGCGATAATAAATGGTCCAAGTTTCATGTCGCTGCCCCTGATGCTATATTCTATCCGCATCACCTTGCTAAATCGTTAACGGCGGCCATGTAACGTTACTCACAGCCAGGTTGTCTGAAATAGCTTAGCAAAACGAATCTATTATCTTTTTTATCTACATCATGATGGGCGGCCAGGCATGGCGGGTCAAGTGGGAGCGCAGCGGCGATACGCCTTGCCCCCCCACATCGACTCCCAAGCGTGGCTTTGGGGTGACAAATCTGCCTGCGCAAAGCCCTTGCGCTGTGTGGCGACTTGGCTATGGTGCGCGGCCATGAACACGCATGAATCCATTCTTATCTTCGATTTTGGCTCGCAGGTGACGCAGTTAATCGCGCGCAGAGTGCGCGAAGCCGGTGTTTACAGCGAGATTTATCCCTGCACCAAAGCCCTCAGCGAGATCGACACCTCCCGCGTGCGCGGCATTATTTTATCGGGCGGCCCTGCTTCGGTGCATGAAGCCGGCGCACCCACCATCGATGCGCATGTCTTTTCGCTCGGCGTGCCGGTGCTGGGCATTTGCTACGGTCAACAACTCATGACGCAGATGCTAGGCGGCACGGTCAGCAAAGGTGCCACCCGCGAATTTGGTCGCGCCACCTTACACATCACGGCCGATCATCTCTGGCTGAAAGAGCTGTGGCCCTACGGCGCTGAGCCGGAAGTATGGATGAGCCACGGCGACAAAGTGACCAGCGTACCCGCAGGCTTCATGACACTGGCCACCAGCGCCGGCGCACCGCACGCCATCATTGCCGATGATGCACGCGGCTATTACGGCGTGCAGTTTCACCCCGAAGTGGTGCACACGCCAGATGGTGCGGCGCTGATTGCGCGTTTTGTCCATAAAATCTGCGGTCTGAAAAATGACTGGAGCATGAAATCCTTCCGCGCCGAGGCTACCGCGCGTATCCGCACGCAAGTCGGCAGCGGCCACGTGATTTGCGGGCTTTCCGGCGGAGTGGATTCCTCGGTCGCCGCCAAGCTGATTCACGAAGCCATTGGAAACCAGCTTACCTGCGTGTTCGTCGATACCGGACTGCTGCGCGCCGGCGAGGGCGAGCAGGTGCGCGAAAGCTTCGCTTCACACTACAACATCCCGCTTAAATATGTCGATGCGTCGTCGCTGTTTCTGCACCGCTTAGAGGGCGTCAGCGATCCGGAGCGTAAGCGCAAAATTATCGGCGAGACATTTATCGAAGTATTCGAGCGCGAGGCTTCTGAAATCGAGGGCGCAGAATTTTTAGCGCAAGGCACACTTTACCCAGATGTGATTGAGTCGGTATCGTTTCACGGCGGGCCGTCAGCCACCATTAAATCGCACCATAATGTCGGCGGGTTGCCAGAGCGCATGAAGCTCAAACTGGTCGAGCCGCTGCGCGAGCTGTTCAAAGACGAAGTGCGCGCCCTGGGTCTTGAGTTGGGGTTGCCACGCGCGATGGTGATGCGCCACCCCTTCCCCGGCCCGGGTCTTGCGATTCGCATTCCAGGCGAAGTTACGCGTGAGCGCTGCGATATTCTGCGCGCGGCGGATAAAATTTTCCTTGAAGAGCTTCACACCCACGGACTGTACGATCAGATCTGGCAGGCTTACGCCGCGCTGCTACCTGTGCGCACCGTCGGCGTGATGGGCGACGGACGCACCTATGAATCCGTCTGCTCGCTGCGCGCGATCACTTCCAGCGATGGCATGACCGCAGACGTGTTTGAGTTTCCGCACCGCATACTCACCGCGATTGCCTCGCGGATTGTCAACGAAGTGCGCGGGATTAACCGCGTGATGTACGACATCACCAGCAAACCCCCCGCGACGATCGAGCTTGAGTAAAGTCTTTACAAATCAATAGTCATAGATTATATTAGAACCTAATAGCTTATATTAGGAGCGCGGGGCGACAATGAATACATTATCATTTCAGGCACCGGAATATCTGGTCAAGCAGCTTGAACAATGTGCGGTGCACTTTGATCGTAGCAAAGCCTACATTATCCGCAAAGCGCTGGAGGCGTATCTGGAGGATATGCAAGACGTAACGGACGCGCAGCAGATTCAAAAAAGCTACCTGCCCTCCGAAGCCCTCACGCTGGCAGAAGTGAAGCAGCGCCTCGACCTGTCATAAGATGTGGCAGATCGTATTTGCACCCAGCGCATTCAAACAGCTCTCCAAGCTGGATAAGCAGACTCAGAAAGCCATTGTCGAGTATCTGGATAAAATAGTCGCTGCAGATGACCCGAAACGTTTTGGTAAAGCGCTACTGGGCGGCATGGGTGGATTTTGGCGCTACCGTGTGGGGAAGTACCGCATTATTTGCGCGTTGAAAAACGATGTGCTGTGTATTGAAATCATCCGCATCGGCAAGCGCGATCAGGTATACAGTAGCTGACATTCACCCGATGCTTACTTGTAGATTCTCGAATAGTTGTCGTGTATGAGAATTGCCATCTTAAGGAGACGCCTGTGACCGATATGCTTATTCAGGAAGTGCACGATGATCTGCGCGCTGAGCGGATGATGCGCCTATGGCGCGCGATTCGCCTGCCGCTGTTTGCCGCAGCCGGCGCGCTCATTCTCATCACCGCAGGCACCAGCATTTACAAACATATGCAGGAAAGCAGGCATGCGCAAGCTACCCGCGCACTCATTACCGGTGCACAGGCGTACGGCGCGAAAAACTATGCTGAGGCCTCGAAATTATTTGCGCAGTTAGCGGCACAGGAAGTCAGCGATGTGTCGCCGCTGGCCGCCCTCTGGCAAGCGCGCAGCGAAATGGCGCAGGGCAGGAATGAAGAAGCGGCGGTGCTGCTTCAAGTGCTTGCCGAAAGTGATGGCATCAAACCGCGCATTCGTGATTTGGCGTGTGTGCATCTGGCGGCGGTGAAACAAGACGCGCTGCCCAAAATCTGTCAGGGTGCCACCGCATCACCGCTGGATGCAACGCTGCAGCTGCTGCATGCCGCGCAGTTATGGCAGAGCGGCCAAGTGAAGCAAGCTGAAGCGACGCTCAACGCCATCAGCGACAATAAGGCACTGGCGCGCGAAGAGCGAGCACTGGCCAGACGCTACCTCACGACCCTCCGCGCGAGTCATGATGCGCCCTAGAATCCTCTGCGTATGCGCGCTGCTCGCGGCACTGACGGCGTGCAGCTACCTGCCGCAGGAGCTTGGCGGGCCAGCGAAGGTCAAGCCCAAGCTCAAAGGCGAGCGCTACGATGTCGTGGTCGGCACCGAAGGATTAAGTGTCAGCCCTGAGGCAGAAGGCCGTCCGGTAGATATCCCGCCACCTGAGAAAAATCCGCACTGGCTTAACCGTGCGGCCATGTCCGAGCAGGCCAATCTTGAAGTGACGGGGTTTCACCACCTCTCCAGCGTCTCGCTGGGTGAGGAATATGATCAAGGCCTTGCCCCAGCGCCGATTGTCACCGAAAACGCGCTGATCGCGATGGATGGCAGCGGCATGGTTTCCGCCCACGCGCGCAGCGATATTGACCGCACACTTTGGGAAAATGATAGCGGCGTGGAAGAAGATGAGACCAGCATTTTAGGCGGCGGTCTGACGGTGGATTCCGGCACGGTTTACGCCGCCACCGGCTACGGCAGGCTGATGGCGATCGATGAGAACACCGGCAAAACCAAATGGCGGGTGAGCGTGGGTGCGCCCGTGCGCGGCGCGCCAGATGCGCTGGATAATGTGGTTGTGGTGCTCACCGCGGATAATCAGACCATCTTATTTGACAGCGCCACCGGCACGCCGATCTGGAACCATCGCGGCATTAAGGAAACTTCAGGCTTTTTCTCGATGACCTCACCGGTGATTGCTCAGGGGCTCGTATTCGTTGCCTATTCTTCCGGCGAGTTGTTTGCACTTCGTTTAGAGACGGGTCGCCCCGTCTGGGCAGATGCACTCGCCAGCAGCAACCGCACCAGCGCAATCTCCGGATTTTCCGGCATTAAAGCAGACCCCGTGGTACAAGAAGGCGTGCTGTATGCCGTCGGCGCATCGGGTGGGATGGTCGCATCCGCAGCGCTGAATGGTCGCCCGCTATGGCAGGCGGACATTGCCTCGATTACCACGCCGTGGGGCGCCGGCAATCTGATGTTTGTGGTCACCACGCGCAGCGAACTGATCGGCTTGTTTAAGCGCGATGGGCTGGTCGCGTTCAAGGTGGAATTGATCGAGCGCGATAATCTAGGCCGCGACGTTACGCCCAAGCTCTACGCGCCCATCCTGATGAACGGCGATGTATGCGTCATCAACGAGCAAGGCCTGCTGCGCTGCTACGATCCGGCCAGCGGCAAACGCACCCGCAGGCTTGAGCTGGATGAGGATATTGCCTCCTCACCCGTGGTTGCCGGCGGTGCGCTCTACCTCATCACGCGCGACGGCGTGCTACATCATTACGGACGCTGAGCATGGCACATTCCTTACCCTTAATCGCGATTGCCGGCCGTCCCAATGTCGGCAAATCAACGCTGTTTAACCGGCTGGTGGGCAAGAAGCTCGCCATTGTCGATGATACGCCCGGCGTCACCCGCGACCGCCGCTACGGCGATGCGATGCTGGCAGGCGTGCCGTTTCAAATCATCGACACTGCCGGCATGGATGAGGGCGATAAGGAGAGCTTAAATCAGCGCATGCTGAATCAAACCCGCGAGGCCATTGCCGAGGCGAATGCCGTGCTATTCATGATCGATGCGCGCGCAGGTATCACGCCGCTGGATGCGACCTACGCGCAGCAAGTGCGCCAAAGCGGCAAGCCGGTCGTGCTGGTGGCCAATAAGGCCGAAGGCAAAGCTGCCATGCATGTCATGGCCGATCTGTATGCACTGGGGTTTGCCCATGTGGCGATGATTTCTGCCGAACACGGCGAAGGCATGGCCGATTTGTTTGACGGCCTGCGCGAGGTGCTGGGCGATGCGTTCGTGAGCGCCACTGCTGACGTGGCCGATGATGATGGCGCGAGCGAAATTCTCATGGGCATCAGCACCGAAGGCAGCGATGAGGATGAGTCCGAAGAAGTGAAATACGAAACCCGCGATGAGCGGATTCAGATCGCCGTGGTTGGTCGGCCAAATGCCGGAAAATCCACCCTCATCAACGCGCTGATTGGCGAAGAAAGGCTGCTCACCGGCCCTGAGGCGGGCATCACCCGCGACGCGATTCGCCTGCCGTTTTTCTTTGAAGGTCAGGAATTCCGACTGGTCGATACCGCCGGTATGCGCAAGCGCGCCAAAGTGCAATTAAAGCTCGAGAAACTAGCGGTGCAAGATTCGATTCGCGCCATCACCTATGCCCACGTGGTCGTCGTCCTGCTGGATGCCACCGCGCCGCTTGAAAAACAAGATGCGCAAATCGCCGCCCTGATTGAGCGCGAAGGACGCGCCTGCGTGATTGCGATTAACAAATGGGATCAAATCACCCGCGGTAAACAAGCGTTTTTAGATGAACTGCGCTTGCTGCTGGGCGAGCATTTAGCCCAGCTTTCCGGTGTCGAGATGGTGCCGGTTTCCGCCCTGCGCGGCGAAGGTCTGGATGCGCTGATGCACGCCGTGGTGCGCGCCTACCGCGTGTGGAATGTGCGCGTGCCGACCGGCATGCTCAACCGCTGGCTGGAAGGCGTGGTGCAGCATCACTCACCGCCATTGGTGCGTGGCCGCCGCCTGCGCATAAAATACATGACGCAGATTAAAACCCGTCCGCCCACGCTCATGCTGCACTGCAATATGGATAAAGAATTCCCCGAATCGTACCTGCGCTATTTAGTCGGCGGATTGCGCCAGAGCTTTGGCTTAGGCGGCACACCCATTCGCCTCAACCTCAAAGCCAGCAATAATCCGTTTGTGAAAAAGGGAAAGAAGTGATGCGGGATATGCGCCATGCGTCATTGCGAGGAGCACATCGTGCGACGCGGCAATCCCACTTAGGCATACTGGATTGCTTCGCTAGCACTCGCAAGGACACGATAGAAAAGAAAACCGTATGACCGCCGCCATAGAAATTTCCGAACTGCACAAAACCTATCTCGATAAGTCCGGCAGCAGTAAACATGCGCTGAGGGGTGTCGATTTGACGATTCCGCGCGGGTCGTTTTTTGGCCTTCTGGGGCCTAATGGCGCGGGCAAATCCACCCTCATCAATATTCTGGCGGGGCTGACGATTAAAACTTCCGGCACGGTGCATATTAACAGCATCGATATTGATGCCGATGCGCGCAACGCCCGCCGCCAGATTGGCGTGGTGCCGCAGGAGCTGGTACTCGATACGTTTTTCACGGTGCGCCAGGCGCTCGATTTAGCCGCAGGCTATTACGGCATCCCGAAAGCGAAACGCCGCACGCAGGAAATTATTGAGGCGATGGGGCTTGCCGATAAGGCCGATACGCCCTCGCGCAAACTATCTGGCGGCATGCGCAGGCGGTTGCTGGTTGGCAAAGCGCTGGTACATAATCCGCCCGTGTTGGTGCTGGATGAGCCCACCGCCGGTGTCGATGTCGAGCTTCGCCGCCAGCTATGGGATTACATTAAGCGGCTGAATAAGGCCGGCACCACCATTGTGCTGACCACGCATTATCTGGAAGAAGCCGAAGAACTCTGTGATGAGATTGCGATCATTCATCACGGCGCCATCATCGCCAACGAGCACAAAGAAACGCTGATGCGCGGCGTGGACTCGAAAGAAGTGCTGCTCACGCTCGATCATGCACCTGCTGTGTTGCCACCGCTTCTTCACGAAAGTGGCGCCGTGTTGAGCGGCAACCAACTGCGGGTGAAGTACGACCCTGCGCTGGGCAATATCGGCGATATGATCACCGCGCTGGTGCAGGACGGCATTCACGTGCGCGACATCACCACCCATGAGCGCGATTTAGAAGATATTTTCGTGGCGATGACGCACAATAAATAAGCTGGCGCTAGCTGCTTAACCGATCAAATGTACTGCGCGCATCTAGTGTTTCGCTTGGCGCCTCGCGCAGCGCGTGCGCTTTGGGTGCACTGCCCATGTGCTGCGCGAACTGCATCAGCGCATCGATACGTTTTTGCGTCGGCGGATGGGTGGAAAACAGCCCATCAATCGCATGCGCATGCAGCGGATTGATGATGAACATATGCGCCGTCGCCGGATTATTTTCCGCCGCATGATTATCAATACGCGCCGCACCGCCAGCAATTTTTTGCAGCGCCGAGGCGAGTGCTTGCGGGTCACCGCAAATCTCAGCACCGAGGCTATCAGCGCGGTATTCGCGGGTGCGCGAAATCGCAAACTGCACCAGCATCGCAGCCATGGGTGCGAGAATACTCACCGCCAACATGAGCAGTGGATGCTGCGGCCGCTCGCGGTTGCCACCGGTGAACATCGCAAAACTCGCCAGATTCGACAGCGCACCGGCCAGCGTCGCGGTCACGGTCATAATCAGCGTGTCGCGGTGCTTGATATGGGCAAGCTCATGGGCAATCACGCCGCGCAGCTCGCGCGCGCTGAGCATCTGGATCAGGCCTTCGGTCACTGCCACCACGCCTTTTTCCGGACTGCGCCCCGTGGCAAACGCGTTGGGCTGCGGCGTGGCCATGAGGTAGGTTTTGGGCACCGGCATCTGCGCACGCGCCGCCAGTTCGCGCACCATCTCGACCACCGCGCCGGTTTGCACTTCGCGTGCGCCGTGCATCTTCAGCATCATCGATCCGGAAAACCAGTAGGCGAAAAAATTCATCGCCAGCGCCATGAGTAGCGCCATCACCATGCCGCCCCCCCCGGCGAGCAGATTGCCCACCACCATGAAAAGCGCGGTCATGCCCGCCATTAACAGAAAGGTTTTCGTGTGATTCATGCGTAAGATATAGTGCGCGTCGAAGCTGCCTGCAAGGCTTGAGCTTTGCGCAAAAACCTCTAAGTTTACCTCATGCACGCTCAGGATTATATGCAGCACGCGCTGGCGCTGGCTGCGCAGCATTTAGGCGCGACGGCGGAGAACCCCTGCGTCGGCTGCGTGATCGTGAAGGGCGGCACCATCATTGGCGAGGGTGTCACCGGCCTGGGCGGCAGGCCGCACGCGGAGGTCATCGCGCTTAACGCCGCAGGCGCGCAGGCGCGCGGCGCCGATATGTACGTGACGCTGGAGCCCTGCGCGCACACCGGTAAAACACCGCCCTGCGCTGAGGCGCTGATTGCCACGGGCGTCGCGCGTGTGTTTATCGCCTGTGTAGATCCTGATACGCGCGTGTCAGGTCGCGGTATTAGCCTGCTGCGCGCGGCTGGCATGGATGTAGAGCTGGGGCTTTGCGAAGCGCAGGCGAAAAAGCAGCACCGCGGGTTTTTTCGCAGGCTTACCCACGGCCTACCGCATGTGACGATGAAAATTGCGACGAGCGCTGATGGCTTTATGGGCGCGCAGCGCGCACCTTTCATCACTGGCGAGGTGGCTCGAACCCACGGCCAGAGCTTGCGGGCACATGCGGGCGCGATCATCACCGGTGTGCAAACCGTGATCGATGACGACCCCAAACTCACCTGCCGCATCCCGGGTCTTGAAGGGCGCAACCCTGTGCGCATCATTCTTGATCGAAGCTTGCGCACACCGCTTGATCGTTATGTAGTAAAAACCGCAGGCGAAATCCCCACCTACATCTTCACCAGCGATGAGGCGATGCAGACCTCTGCTGCGCTGGATCTGCGTGAGCGCGGGGTGAATTTAGTGGTGCTCGAACAAAACATTCGAATCACGAATCACGAATTACTAACAACGATTCTACGCGAAGCGGCCAAACTAAACCTCACCCACGTGCTGATCGAGGCTGGACCCACGCTGAGTCAGGCGTTTTTGCAGGCGAATCTGGTCGATGCGCTGTACTGGTATCAATCCCCGCAGGCACTCGGTGACGCAGGCACGCATCCGTTGATACACCCTCCCCACTTGCGGGGGAGGGAGGGGAGGGGGGATTTGCTTAAGGGCGATGACTCTTCCACCTCCCCCCCACCTAACCTCCCCCCGCAAGGGGGGGAGGGACTTTCAGCCGCCTCTGAATCATCGCTTCTTGCAGAAGACACGCTCAGAGTGTACCAGATGGCCTCATGTTTACCGGATTAATTACCGATCTTGGCACCATCACGCACGTGCAGCGCACGGCAGATGGCTGCACGCTTAGCATCGCGCCATCGCGCGCCGATTTTCCGCTCTCGCTCGGCGCATCGATTGCCTGCGACGGCGTGTGTTTAACGGTTGAGTCGTTATTCGAAAATCGTCATTCTTCATTCGATG
This sequence comes from Alphaproteobacteria bacterium, assembly GCA_022841525.1. GTDB lineage: Bacteria > Pseudomonadota > Alphaproteobacteria > Rickettsiales > UBA3002 > JALHRI01. The sequence goes on from JALHRI010000028.1 coordinate 14,948, forward strand.
AAAGCTCCAACATCACCGAATCACGAACCCCGAATTACGAATCACGAATCACGAATAGCTTCACTGCTCATCTTTCTGTTGAAACCTTGCGCGTCACGACGGCGCAGCACTGGAACACCGGCGATGTACTCAACCTTGAGCCATCGCTAAAACTCGGCGATGCGCTTGGCGGTCATCTCGTATCGGGTCATGTGGATGGGGTAGGAAAGGTCATCTGCGTAACGCCGCAGGGGGAGTCCGAACACTGGGTGTTTGAAGCGCCAAGCGCGCTGATGCCGCTTATCGCCGTCAAAGGCTCGATCACCATTAACGGCATTTCGCTCACCGTGAATGAGGTCGATACGCACGGTTTTTCGGTGACAATTATTCCCCTCACCCGCACGCACACCAATTTGCAGCACAAAACTATCGGCAGTGCGGTGAATCTTGAAATTGATCTGCTCGCCCGCTACGTCGCCCGCATTCTAGAAGCGAGGGCGGCGTGAGTTACACAGAAACTCTGCAGACGCCGTCATTGCGAGGAGCACAACGTGCGACGCGGCAATCCAGCAAGGCTCACCTCTCTGGATTGCTTCGCTACGCTCGCAATGACAAAAGAGTGGTCGCATGAGCACGCTTGCCACACCGGAAGAAATCATCGACGAGGCGCGCGCCGGACGGATGTTTATTTTAGTCGATGACGAAGACCGTGAGAACGAAGGCGATCTCATCATCCCCGCGCAGTTTGCCGATGCGGCGGCGGTGAACTTCATGGCCAAGCATGGGCGCGGGCTTATTTGTTTAGCGCTGCAAAGCGCACAAGTTGCAAAGCTTGGCCTGCCGCCGATGGCGCGCCATAACAGCTCGCGCCACGCTACTGCCTTCACCGTATCGATCGAAGCGCGCGAGGGCGTGACCACCGGCATTTCCGCCGCCGACCGCGCCCACACCATCGCTACCGCAATTGCGCAGGACGCCAGCGCTGCCACCATCGCCACACCGGGGCATATTTTCCCGCTGGAAGCAAGAGATGGCGGCGTGCTGGTGCGCGCCGGCCATACGGAAGCAGCGGTCGATATTTCACTGCTCGCTGGCCTGAATCCTGCAGGCGTGATCTGCGAAATCATGAGCGATGATGGCACCATGGCGCGTCTGCCGGAACTGCTGGAATTTGCGGGCGCTCACGGCTTAAAAATCGGCACGATTGCGGATTTAATCGCCTACCGCCGCCGCTCAGAAAAACTGGTACAGCGCTTGGTGGAATCCACACTGAGTAGCGCGTATGGCCAGTTTCACAGCATTGTGTACGGCACCACCCATAGCTACGCCGAGCATGTAGCACTGGTGCACGGCACCATTTCGCCTGAGCGCGAAACGCTGGTGCGCATGCATGTGCTCGATACGCTGGCCGATATGTTGGGGGACGTTGATCACCCGAAATACGGTGTGCTGACAGCAAGCATGAAGGCCGTAGCGGCCGCAGAATCCGGCGTGCTGGTGCTCATCCGTGAGCCGCGCAAAACCGCCCTTTCCGATGCAGTGCGCGCCAAAATCGGCAAACCGCCGCAAGAAAGCGCGCTGCGCGATTATGGCATCGGTGCGCAAATTCTGCTCGATGTCGGCGTGCGACGCATGAAACTGCTCACCAACACACCAAAAACCATTGTCGGGCTGGAAGGTTATGGGCTAGAGGTAACGGGGTATGAAGGAATCACCTAATAAAATCGGGTCGGTCAGTAATCCTGACCGGCTTGTCAATACTACCAACACTACCAACATTCAGTGTCCCACCAACCACCCTTACTTCTGGCGTAACGCTCAGCGCAGCTGCAGCGCAGCCTATGGCTTCAGCCGCCGCTGCATTGCCATCTACGCCAACTCTTAATGCCGCCGCGCGAGCCAGATGGGCAGCATTTGCAACCTTATAAACATTAAAATCATCTGCCATAAATCTCTCCTTTTCAAAATGGACACTTGTAGCGTAACCCCCCCCCCCGATTAAATGCAATAAACTTAATGTGAAGTTTTTGTGACGGTCAGAAACATGCCTGTCGCCTGGAAGCGCAGATGCGCCGTGACGATCCTACAAACGTTATTCACGAGTGACGCCAGCCCCAGCCGTCACTGCGAGGAGCGCTAGCGACAAAGCAGTCCAGAGGGCGTTGCTACGTGTTGTGATCTTTCGTTCTACCGCTGGATTGGCACGCGGCCCAAGAGCCGCTCGCAATGACAACGTACCCTTAAGAAGGCAGTAAAATCACTTCAATCCATGCAGCTTTTCGCTTCAACATCGCTGATTTCTCAGCTAAACGCAGCGCATGAAACCCTTCCTCATCATCGTTGCGCCCTATTACCGCCACATTGCCGATATGTTAATTGCAGGCGCGGCGGATTGTTTACGCAACAACGGCGCGGCGCATGAAATCATCGACGTTCCCGGCGCATTGGAAATTCCCGCCGCCATTGCACTTGCGCAGCGCAGTAACCACTACGCCGGCTACGTCGCACTCGGCTGCGTGATTCGCGGCGAAACCACCCATTACGAGACCGTGTGCAATGAGAGTGCGCGCGGGCTGATGGAGTTAAGCCTCCAAGGCCTCGCCATTGGTAACGGCATTCTCACCGTCGAAAACGAGGCGCAAGCCATGATGCGCGCCGATCCGAAGCAGGGTAATAAAGGTGCGGATGCCGCTGCCGCCGCCTACCGCCTTGCAGAACTTGCCGCCACCTGGAGCCATGCATGAACCAGCGGCTAAGCCTTAAGCGTAAAGATGCAGCGCGCCTCGCCGCCGCGCAAGCCTGTTACCGCCTGCGCGTGGAAGACATCACGCTGGGTGCCGACATGCTTGCCGAGCAAACCATCGCTCTGTGGCGCGCCAGCAAAGAAAATGACGATAATTCCCTGCCGTTTGAGGCCATGCCGGAAGTAGCGCTGCTCAAAAAAATATTGCTCGCACGCGAGGCGCATTTGCCAAACATCCACGCCGCACTGGAAACGATTATTCTGCCCGAGTGGAAAAAAGAGCGCATGAGCGCAGTGATGTTCGGCCTGATGGAAGCTGCTTGTGGCGAGTTTTTTGCCTATCCAGACAAAGCCCGCGCGGTGATGATTCAGGCGCACGGCGATGTGGCAGCGAACCTGCTGGGCGAGGAAGAACACCGCTATTTTCACAAGGCACTCAACGTACTGTTCGATGGCCTCGCTCAGCACAGAAATTAGCCGCATCGCCAAGTATTTTGCGCCGCTGACGCGCGCTGAGACAGGGGCGTTTAACCTGAGCAATGACGCCGCAGCGCTTAAAATTCCTGCGGGCAAGCACCTCATTATCACCACCGATAGCTGTATTGAAGGCGTGCATTTGCCGCGCGGCTGTAGCCTTGCGCAGCTGGCGCGTAAGGGCTTTCGCCGTAATTTATCCGACCTGGCGGCCATGGGTGCTCAGCCCTGGCGCTACACGCTCAACCTGCATCTGCACAATCACACAGCAGACGGTGAGATCGCCAAGCTGGCCAGCGTGCTCGCCGAGGAACAGGCGCAGTTTGATTGCGTACTGATTGGCGGCGATTGCACCAGCGATGATGCGCGCGCCCACCTCACCTTCACCATGCTGGGTGTGTGCGACCATCATGGCCACCCCCGCGGCGGCGCCAATTCAGGCGATGATCTGTATGTCTCCGGCACGATTGGCGATGGTTTTTTGGGATTGCAGGAAGCACTAGTCACGACCCACCACTCACCACTCACCACCCACTACTACGCCCCCAAGCCTCAGCTGGCACTGGGCATGGCACTGCACAAAATTGCTACCAGCTGCATCGATATTTCCGATGGCCTGCTTGCCGATATGCGGCGCTTAGAGGCCTCCAGTGGCAAGCGTTTCGCGCTCAGTGAACACGCGGTGCCGCTATCGGAAGCAGCGCTTTTTGCGCTGCAGCAAAACACTGTGACCTTGCAGCAATTACTGAGCTGGGGCGATGATTATGAACTGCTGTTCACCGCCCCGAAATCGGCGGCTCATGCGTTGCAGCAATTGGCGCAGCACCACCGCGTACGCATTACAAAAATTGGTGACGTGAACTAGCGGCCCATGCCGCCGGGGCCACCCATGCCTCCGGCAGTGCCTGGTTGGCGGCCGGGTGAATTGAAGCGGCCGATATTGCCCAGCAGCTGTTCGAGCACGCCGAGGCTATGACCCTCGGTGGGCGTGGTTTTCTCGACGATCTCTACCGGTCTGCCGTCTTTGAGATGATAGCGACCAAAATCTTTCACCGTACCCGCCTCGTTAAAGCGTACGGCAAACACGTTTTGCTTCACCACTTCGGGAACAAACAAGCCGGAGCGTTCTTTGGTGGTGGTAATGTAATACCAGGCCTCAGGGCCAAACGTGCTGGTGGTCGAAGGGCTGCCGAGCAGTGCGGCGATATCCTCGCGCGTGCTCATGCCTTCGACGATCTGTTTGGTGTCTGCTTCGCGCACGCCGTGGCCGCGCACATCAACAATCGGTGCGCAGGCAGTCGCCACAGTAGCAATCAGCATGAGGATGAAGTAACGCATCGTGCTAGCCCTCAATCGCCGGGGCGGACCACATTTTTTCCAGATTGTAAAACTGGCGCACTTCAGGGCGGAAGATATGCACGACGACATCGCCTGCATCCATCAGCACCCAGTCGCCGGAGTCTTTGCCTTCAATGCCTGGCGGATAATATCCGGCTTTTTTCAGCGCATCTTCCACATGATCTGCCAGTGCGGCGACATGGCGGCCAGAGCGGCCGGAAGCCACCACCATCGCATCGGCGAAGCTGCATTTACCAATCAGCGACAGGCAGGTAATTTCTTCGGCTTTATTATCATCCAGCGCGCCGACAATGGTGTTGCACAGTTTATCGAGCGGAGTGATGGTAGGTTTCGTCGCCGCTTTTGCGGATGATTTACTGGCCGCTGGTTTGGCCGCGGTTTTCACGGCGGATGTGGCAGCGGGTTTGCTGCTTTTGGCGTTGGTGCTTACACGTTTCGTGGCAGCAGTGGTGCGACGCGTCGCGCTGGATTTCGCAGGAATAGGCCTCTCCTTTATCTCTTGTTATTATGCCCTAAAAACGCATTTGCCCCAAGCGTTTTTCGCAAAATCGTCGCCGATAGTGGATGGCGAGGGATACATAGATACATCCATGCCGGCGCCCTGCGGCTAACCAGATGCAGCCGTGCACGCAGCTGCAGTCGGTAGCGGGCGTAACGTTTCGCCGTGCGCGAGGCGAGCGCAGAAAGACTATAGGGCGCGCGGTCAATCACCGCCACCGCTATCCGCCGCATGATGGCATGCGACGATTTCCAGCGGTGAAATTGTTTCAGATTATCCGCCCCCATCAGCCACACAAACTGCGTGCGCGGATAGTGTTTCTGAAAATAGCGGATCGAATCTACGGTGTAAAAAATCCCGTGCGTAATCTCATCGCTGCGAATGACGATGCGCGGCTCGCGCGCGACGAGGGCACGCGCATGGCGCACGCGCAGCTGAATATCCGCCAGATCGCTGCTTTTTTTGAGCGGATTTTTGGGGCTCATCAGCCACCATACTTCCGATAAGCCCAGCCGCTTGATGGCCTCGCGCGAAATATGCACGTGACCTGCATGCGCCGGATTAAACGATCCGCCAAGCAGCCCGATGCGCGGCCTGGAGCGCATTAAGGGCGCTGCATGTGCGCGCTGCGCACAATGGTTTTGTACGTCGTCAGCTCGCGTGCGGCCACGGGGCCACGCGGACTTAAGCGCCCGGTGGCAATGCCGATTTCACCACCAAAACCGAACTCGCCGCCATCGGCAAACTGGGTAGAGGTATTGACCATCACCACCGCGCTATCGATGCCTTGACAGAACGCAGCAATCGCCTCTTCATCACGCGCCAAAATCGCATCGGTATGGTGCGAGCCGTAATGGTTGATGTGGTAAATGGCTTCCTTCGTATCCGCGACGATTTTCACTGAAATTTTCGCGCGTAGATATTCCTCGGCCCAGTCGGTTTGCGCCGCTGGCTCAATGCGCGGATCGATCGCGCGCGATGCGTTACAGCCGACGATTTCGCAGCCCTTGGCCTGAAGCGCTGCGACAATCAGCGGCAAGGCGCTACGCGCCACGGCTGCATCGATCAGTAGCGATTCGGTTGCGCCACATACACTCGTGCGGCGCATTTTGGCATTGATGATAACAGGCAGCGCGGCTTCTAAATCCGCGCTTGCGTGCAGATAGCTGTGACAATTTCCGGTTAAATGCAGCATGGTGGGCATGCGTGCCTCGCGCGCGACTTTCTCGGTTAGGCTTTTGCCGCCGCGCGGAATCAGCACATCGAGATGCTCAGACATCGCCAGCATCACCTCCACGCCGGCGCGATCTGTGGTGCCTACCATCTGCACCAGATGCTCAGGCAGCCCGGCATCGCTCAGTGCGCGCTGTACCAGCGTTACCAGCACAGCGTTGGAATGAAAACATTCCGATCCGCCGCGCAAAATCACCGCATTGCCAGATTTGATACAGAGTGCGGCGGCATCAATCGTCACCCCCGGACGGGCTTCATAAATCATGCCAATCACCCCAATCGGCACGCTGACGCGCGCAAACTTCAGGCCGGAGGGGACGTGCCATTCTTCCAGTGTCACGCCAATGACTGCGGGGCGTGCGGCAATGGTGTCTACCCCGTTTGCCAGCGCCTCGATGCGCGCAGCATGTAACACTAAGCGGTCGCACATGGCTTCTGCCAACCCGCTGGCGCGCGCAGCGTTTAGATCGGAGGCATTGGCGGCAAGTATCTCTGAAGTGTGCGTGCGCAGCAAGTTCGCCAATGAGCTCAGCGCCCGCGTGCGCGCCGCTTCGCTGACGGAGCCAGATGCCTCAAACGCACTGCGTGCACGTGCGCCCTGCGCATACAGCGCCTCGTGAATCGCTTCATGGTTCATCGCAGTACTCATGACCTTATCCGCAGTACTTTGGTAAAACATAACCTATCGTGCACCGCCTGACGATCCTCGCGCAGCAATACCGGCAGGAACCATATCAGCATCAACGCCATGACGATTGGCTGCGCAATCTGCGGTGCAATAAAGCTTAGATAGACCGGATAGGTCGGCATTTGCACCGCCAGCTCGCGCGAGCAGGCATGCGGCAAGCTAAGCGGCGCGCCTGACGCGCTGAATACTTTTAAGCCCAGCAGCATTTTGCCGGGCGTTGCGCGCCAGCGGCTTGATAGCATATAGCCCTGAAATAACACGCCGCCAGCAAACGCGCCCACCGTTGCCAGGCCTTCATGATCTGCGGCCAGCCAGGAAATCATGACGGTAAGGGGAATGGTGATCAGCGCGTCAATCAGACGTGCTAAAAAGCGCTCATGCAGTTGGGCGGGTACGATGGTGGTGGGAGCTGTCATCGCGCAGCAGCATGACTAAATCATCACGGTGAATCAAGGTGTCTTTACCGTCATACCCTAAAATCGACCCAATGTCGCGGCTGTGCTTACCGCTGATTTTTTTTGCCTCTTCGCTGCTATAGGCGATCAGCCCGCGCGCGATGATGCTGCCATCCGGCGCTTCAATATCCACCGCATCGCCAAGGGTAAAATCACCGCTGATGTGTTTCACACCCGCTGGCAGCAGGCTTTTGCCTTCCGTCAGCGCGCGGGCGGCACCGTCGTCAATCAGCACCTTGCCGCGAACACTTAAGCTTGCAGCAATGAAGTTTTTGCGTGCGGCCTGCGGCGAAATGCCCGCCACAAACCAGCTGCTTTTCGCACCCTGCGTCAGTGCTGAGAGCGGATGATGCGCCAGCCCCGATAACACTGCCGCGTGGCAACCGCCCGCGCCTGCCATTTTCGCGGCGAGCAGTTTGGTGGCCATCCCGCCCGATCCAAGCGCACTGCCACTGCCCTCTCCGGCCGCGTAGGATTCAATCTGCGGGGTGATCGCCTCAATCAGCGGCACATGGTTGGCCGATGCATCGCTGCGCGGGTTCGCGCTGTAGAGACCATCAATATCTGAGAGCATCAGCAGCACATCCGCCGACATCATCACCGCCAGACGCGCAGCCAGCCTGTCATTATCGCCGTAACGCAGCTCGGCGGTGGCGGTGGTATCGTTTTCATTGATGATCGGGATCACGCCGCACTCCAGCAGCGCTGAAAGCGTACTGCGTGCATTCAAATAGCGGCTGCGATCCTCGGTATCATCCGGTGTGATCAAAATCTGCGCCACCTTCATACCGTGCGGCGCAAACGCAGCACTCCACGCCTGCATCAAATGGGGCTGGCCGGCGGCGGCGGCGGCCTGTTTCTCAGACAAGCTGAGGCGTTTATGTTCAAACCCCAGCGCAGCTCTGCCCAGCGCTACCGCGCCGGAAGAAACCACCAGCACGTCTTTGCCGTCCTCGCGCAACTGCGCAATATCAGCGGCTAAACTAGATAGCCAGTCAGTAGCAAGCGCACCGTCTCGCACCATCAGCGACGAGCCGACCTTCAGCACGATCCGGCGGGCAGCGCCCAAAAAATCACGAGGCGGCGTCATGGGCATGACCACCCTGATGGTCGCTCTCTTCAATGGGCGCGTAGGTATCGCTGGGCGCGCGCGCGGCTAAATTTTCCTGCTCGCGGGCGCGAAACTCGGCAATCTCACGAGACATGGCGGCAAGCGCATCGTCTACCCCTTCACGGCTAGCGGAAGATAAGGTGAGCACGCTATGTCCCAGCGCTTTTTCCACCGCCGCACGCGTTTTGGTGAGGGCTTTTTTATCCAGCAAATCGACTTTGCTTAAGGCCACCAATTCGGTTTTTTTGGCCAGCGCGTCGCTATAGGCTTCAAGTTCGTCGCGCACGGTATGGTAATCGGCGAGTACATCTTCTGAGGTGGCATCGAGCAGATGCAGCAGCACACCGCAACGTTCAACGTGACCCAAAAAGCGCGTGCCCAGCCCCTTGCCTTCGTGCGCGCCTTCGATGAGACCTGGAATATCGGCGAGCACAAACTCGCCGTCCCCCTGACGCACGACGCCCAGTTGCGGGGTAAGCGTGGTAAATGGATAATCGGCGATTTTGGGTTTGGCCGCGGTGACGGTGGAAAGAAAGGTCGATTTTCCGGCATTCGGCAGGCCGATCAAGCCGCCATCGCTTAAGAGCTTCAGCCGCAGCCAGACCCAACGCTCCTGCCCGGGATCGCCGGGCGTAGCGACACGCGGCGCCTGATTGGTGGAGCTTTTGAAGTGGATATTGCCCAGCCCCCCCTTGCCGCCTTTGGCCAGTACCAGCACATCTTCCGGATGCGTCAAATCAGCAATCAGCGTTTCTTTGTCTTCTTCAAAAATCTGCGTGCCGGCGGGGACGGTGAGAATCAAATCCTCCGCGCTTTTGCCGTAGCGCTGCTTGCCCATGCCGTGCTCGCCTTTTTTGGCCTTGAAATGCTGCTTGAAGCGGTAGTCAATGAGGGTATTCAGGCCGGTGGCCACCTTCACAATCACGCTGCCGCCGCGCCCGCCATCGCCGCCGTCAGGCCCGCCGTAGGGGATGAATTTTTCGCGGCGAAACGACACACAGCCCGCACCGCCATCGCCGCTTTTGATATAGATTTTTGCTTCATCGAGAAATTGCATGGCCGCCTTGTAGGCCGATTTCGCGCGCGACGCAAGCTGTAGGCTGTAAGCTGTCAGCTGTAAGCTACTTCCTACTTATACACATCCCCTCTTGTCACTTGCATGCGCCACGAAGCCTGCTTACAAAAATCCCTATGTTCGGATTTGGAAAATTACTCGGCCTCATGTCGGAAGACATGGCGATTGACCTTGGCACCGCCAACACCCTTGTCTACGTGAAGGGGCGCGGCGTGGTGCTGAATGAGCCATCGGTGGTGGCCATGCGCCAGGAACGCGGGGTGATGATGCCGTATGCCTTCGGCAACGAAGCGAAGCTGATGCTGGGCAGAACGCCGGAGAAAATTGAAGCCATCCGCCCCTTAAAAGACGGGGTGATTGCCGACTTCCGCGTCGCGGAAGAGATGATCAAATATTTCATTCACCGCGTGCACAATCGCCGCTCCTTCACGGGGCCGCTCATTATTATCTGCGTGCCCTCAGGCTCGACGCCTGTGGAGCGCCGCGCAATTCAGGAATCGGCTGAAAATGCTGGCGCGCGTGATGTGTTTTTGATCGAGGAACCAATGGCCGCCGCTGTCGGCGCTGGCCTGCCCGTGACTGAGCCTACCGGCTCGATGATCGTCGATATTGGCGGCGGCACCACCGAAGTGGCGGTGCTTTCTTTAGGCGGTATTGTCTATGCGCGCAGTGTGCGCGTCGGCGGCGATAAAATGGATGAGGCGATTATCAGCTACATCCGCCGTTACCATAATTTGCTGATCGGCGAAACCACCGCCGAGCGCATTAAAAAAGAAATCGGCTCCGCCTGCGCACCGATGGATGGTCAAGGGCGTTTGGTAGAAATCAAGGGCCGCGACCTGATGAACGGCGTGCCGAAAGAACTGGTGCTCTCGGAAGCGCAAATTGCCGAAGCGCTGATTGAACCGGTGACGCAAATCATCGAAGCGGTGAAAGTGGCGCTGGAATGTACCCCGCCAGAGCTGTCTTCTGACATCGTCGATAAAGGCATTGTGATGTCGGGCGGCGGCTCGTTGCTGCGCCATCTCGATGTGGTGCTTTCCCAAGCCACCGGCCTGCCGGTGTTCGTGGCGGAAGACGCGCTTTCTTGCGTGGCGATTGGTACCGGCAAAGTGCTCGAGCATCCCGAGACCTTTAAGCACGTGCTATTTAAGGCAGTGTAGGGTGAGTGTCATCCTGAGGCTTTAGCCGAAGGATCTCCCGTTGCAGAAAGATCCTTCACTTCGTTCAGGATGACACCTAAAATCACACAAGTCATAACCTCCACCAGAGGTGGAGGTTTGTAACGCTTCGCTTGGACCACTAGAAGTGGTTTTGTTATGTTAGACTAATAGGGTTGCTTGAACAAGTCACCGTAATCACTGGCCT
>JALHRI010000029.1:0-325 GCA_022841525.1 Alphaproteobacteria bacterium
ACAGCACAAAAATTAGTCGTGTTAAGGTGCCAAAGTTTTCAACATTTCTAAAAAAATATTATTATGAAAATGTGCCTGTCGTTCTCAAAAATGCTGTGGATCATTGGCCAGCACTCAAGTGGACGCCTCACTATCTTAAAGAAAAAATAGGTGACGCTGTCATCCAGGTGCAGATGGGAAGAGAGAGTGATCCAAACTACGAGAGGAATGCGGGCTACTTACGACAAGAAATGAAATTTGCAGATTATGTAGATCGGGTGCTTGCTACTGATAGCTCGAATGATTTTTATATGACTGCAGGAAATTGGGAGAAATCCAAGCATAT
>JALHRI010000029.1:335-20428 GCA_022841525.1 Alphaproteobacteria bacterium
TCAAAGACCTTTATCAGGAGATCGGCAATATTTCCGATGGATATCTTAATGACGCAGGTAAGCAGGAACAGGGATTCTTGTGGTTAGGGCCGCGGGGAACTATCACGCCGCTTCATCATGACCTTTCTAATAATTTGTTTGTTCAAGTGTATGGCAGAAAACGCTTCATCTTGATTCCAGTGACGCAAATCAAAGATTGCTACAATAATGATTATGTGTACTGCGATGTAGATGTTTTCAATATAGATTATGAGAAATATCCAAATATGAGAAACGTCACCTGCATTGATTTTATACTCAATCCGGGCGAAGTGTTGCTAATCCCAAATTGCTGGCTTCATGCTGTCGAAGCGCTGGATACCAGTATTAGTCTAACATTCACGAATTTTAACGCTGATAACACTTTTGGTGGAACCTATCCTGGGGGCAGAAGATACTAAACCCACCCCTTGCCCCCGCCTTACTTCCTGCTACACATAGCCTATGGGGGAACATTTACCGCTGGTGCTATGTATTCTTGACGGCTGGGGCGAGGCGCCCGCAGGCGAATACAACGCCGTGGCGGCAGCGCGCACGCCCAACCTCGATGCGCTTCGCGCGCATTATCCTCACGGGCTGATTGAAGCCTCTGAACACTATGTTGGCCTGCCAGCAGAGCAAATGGGAAATTCTGAAGTCGGCCATATGAACATTGGTGCGGGGCGCATTTTGCTGCAGGATCTGCCGCGTATTGATGCTGCGATAGAAAGCGGTGCGCTGGCGAAGCATCCGCAGTTGCTGGCGCATATTGCGGCGCTTCAAAGCTCCGGCGGCACCTGTCATCTGATCGGTCTGGCATCAGACGGCGGCGTGCACGCGCATATCGATCACATACTCTACCTCGTGCGCGTGGTGGCGGGTGCGGGGGTGAAGGTGGCGATCCACGCGGTACTTGATGGTCGGGATACACCGCCCAAAAGTGCCGAGGGTTTTTTGCGCCTGCTGGAGGAAGCGGCGACCCATCCGAACATCCGCATCGCTACGATCTCGGGCCGCTATTTCGCGATGGACCGCGACCAGCGCTGGGAGCGGGTCAGCCAAGCCTATGCGGTGCTGACAAGCGGCAAGGGGGAGGCAGCAGCAAGTGCGCTCACCGCGCTGCAATCTGCCTACGCGCGCGGCGAGACGGATGAGTTTGTTACCCCCATTCGTATCCACGATTACGCAGGGATGAAGGATGGTGACGGCGTGCTGATGTGTAATTTCCGCGCCGACCGTGCGCGGCAATTTCTACATGCGCTTTGCGATGAAGCGTTCACCCAGTTTGAACGCCCGCACCGGGTGCAATTCGCCCACATGCTGGGTATGATTCGTTATTCCGAAGCGCTTAACTTTATACCCGCCTTGTTTGAACCACAAAATGTATCCGATACACTGGGCGAGGTAACCTCGCGCGCGGGTCTGCGCCAACTGCGCATTGCCGAAACCGAAAAATACGCCCACGTCACCTTCTTTTTCAACGGTGGCCGCGAGGAAGTGTTTGAGGGCGAAAGCCGTATCATGGTGCCATCTCCCAACGTGGCCACCTATGACCTCAAGCCGGAAATGGCCGCAGCCGAAGTGACGGCGCATGTGGTGCACGCGATTGAGACAAAAACGCAGGACATCATCATCATTAATTTTGCCAACACCGATATGGTGGGGCACTGCGGCAAGTTGGATGCGGCAGTGAAGGCCGTCGAGGCGGTGGATGCGGCAGTCGGGCAGATTGTAGATGCGCTGATAAAAACTAATGGCGCGCTGATCGTGACGGCGGATCATGGCAACGCCGAGGCGATGCATGATCATCGCACGAATCAGGCGCACACGCAGCATACTACCAATCCGGTGCCACTCATCATCATGCATCCACAGTTAAAAGGCCGCGCGCTGCAGCTGCCTCATGGGGCGCTTTCAGACATCGCCCCGACGATACTTGCGATGCTTGGGATTCAGATCCCGCACGCCATGACTGGGAACAATCTACTCGCCGGAGTGCTCGGTTGATGCGCGTTGCGTTGCTCATCGGTGTGCTGCTATGGGCTCAGGGTACTGCGTTGGCAGCGTCTAACAATGTTCCGCAAACGGCGAAACAACTCGCTGAGACGAAGCAGGCGCTCGCCAAGCGTCAGGCGGAAGAAAAAAAGCTCGCCGCCGATATGCGCAAGGCCGAACATGCGCTTCAGGCCGTGCAGCGCGATGCGACGATCGTTGCACGCAGTGTGCAGCAGCAGGAAGCGGCGCTTGCTGCGGCAGAAACATCGCTGCGCAGGGCATCCCGTGCACGGGAAGAGACGCTGGCAAGTTTAGCCAAGCGGCGCGCCGCCTATAAATCGACGTTGCTGACGATGCTGCGCATGAAATCGATGCCGCCGACGGTTGTATTTGCTCCGCACGAAAAGCGCGAGGCGCTTCGCCTGCAAGCGCTTGCGCTTTCTGAACTCGAAGCAGCGCTACGCGGTAAACTTGCCGCGCTCAAAGCCTCGCAGCACAGTTTGGAAGTGGCGCAGGCGCGTGCGCAAAAAGCACGCGATAACCTGATGCAAAGCCAGAAACAACTGCGCGCGCAGCAGGAAGATATGCAGCGCGTACTGCGTGCGCGAAGTGAAATGTACCGCACCTTATCGGCGCAGCACGGCAAAGCCGAGCAGGAAGCAAGGCGGCTGGCGGCATCATCAAAAAATCTGCAGGATCTGATGCAAAAACTGCAGGCGCAGGAAGCAAAAATCAAGCAGCGTGCCGTGGCTGAACGCAGTATGCAGCGCGCGAAGGGCAGCTTGCGCAGCCCCGCAGCGGGCAGTGTGCTGCACCGCTACGGCGAGAAGAAAAACGAAAACGAGCGCTACCGCGGTATGGTGCTGGCCACCCGCCCGGGTGCTGCCGTTGTTTCCCCGCACGATGGTCAGGTCGCCTATAGCGGCGCCTTTCGAGAATATGGCCCGATGGTACTGATTCGCCACGCGGGCGGGTATATGAGCCTGATGGCGGGTTTGGGCAGTATTAACGTTCCGGTCGATGCACGGGTGCGCGCCGGCGAGCCCATTGGCGCGATGGGAACTGCTACAAAATTATACGTTGAGCTCAGAGAACGCGGCAAGCCTATTGACCCGGCGCGCTGGTTCGCTAAGCTAACGCGCTAATTACGACTATTTCTCGCACAAAGGAATTTACATGCGTCACATGCTAGCTTTTGCCGCGATGCTCTTTTCAGCATCCGCGTTTAGTATTTCTGCTCAGGCCAAACAGCAGGAAAGTACCTATGAACTGCTCGAGCTGTTCGGCGATGTGTTCGAGCGCGTGCGCAGCGAATATGTCGAGCCGGTCAAGGATAAAGACCTGATCGAAAATGCGCTCAACGGCATGCTCACCTCGCTGGATCCGCATTCGGGCTATTTGAACGCGAAAAGCTTTGAGGAAATGAAAGTGCAAACCAAAGGCGAATTTGGCGGCCTTGGGATTGAAGTGACGATGGAAAACGGTCTGGTCAAGGTGGTCTCACCGATTGATGAAACGCCCGCTGCCCGCGCCGGACTCAAGCCAAACGATTACATCAGCCAGATTGATGATACACCGGTCATGGGGCTGAGCCTTTCGCAGGCGGTGGAAAAAATGCGCGGCAAAGTGGGCAGCCGGGTGATGCTTACCGTGCTGCGCGAAGGTGCGAAAGAGCCGATGGAAAAAACCCTGACGCGCGAGATGATTAAAATTCAGTCCGTGCGTGCGCGCGCAGAAGACGACGTGGCCTATATTCGCGTGGTATCGTTTGCAGAAACCACCTGGCCAAATGTGCAGAAAGAATTTAACCGACTCAAGCAAAGCATTGGCCCCAAGCTCAAAGGCGTGGTGCTGGATTTGCGCAATAACCCGGGCGGGCTGCTCGATCAGGCGATTGCGGTATCGGATGGGTTTTTAGCGCGCGGCGAAATTGTTTCTACCCGTGCGCGCAACCCGCAAGAATCCAAGCGCTACAACGCGACGGCAGGCGATATTACCAGCGGACTGCCGATGGTGGTGATCATTAATGAAGGCTCAGCATCGGCGTCAGAAATTGTGGCTGGTGCGCTGAAAGATCACAAACGTGCGGTAGTGCTGGGGATGAAATCTTTCGGCAAAGGCTCGGTGCAAACGGTGATACCCGTCAGCAATAGCGGCGCGATTCGTTTAACCACTGCGCGTTACTACACGCCCTCAGGTGCGGCGATTCAGGCCAAAGGCATCGTGCCCGATATTGTGGTGGAGCAGGCGAAAGTCGAAGCGCTGGATGAGTCGAAAAAGAAACCGTTCAGCGAAGCGCAGTTGCCGGGGCATTTGCGTAACGATCAGGACAAAAAAGCCGAAAAGAAAAACGAGATCGTCCGCCCCGGAGAGATCAGCGCCAAGGAGGATTATCAGCTCTCGCGCGCGCTCGATCTGATCCGCGCGGTGTCGATTTATAAGCAGGCTCAGGGAGGTGGCACCCTATCGATCGCCACACCCGTGGCGCGTTAGCGGTGAAAAGAATACCCTCCATCAGCAAAGCCATGCTCGCCAAACAAGCGCGTGAGCTTGGGGGTGTGGCGAAGGCGGGATCAGGAAAATTGCCGAAACACTCTGGGTTACTGGTGCTCGCCGTGCTGCTGTTTTTGGGCGCAGCATCCTCGGTGATTGACTTGATGGGCACCTCGGATCGCGAGCGCAGCTACGCCGAACGCAGCGGCCAGAGAGTGAGCTTTGCGGCCAGCGGCGAGCTGGAAGAAGGCGTGCTGCCCATGCGCAAGCGTAAGAGTGATTTTGACGTGGAAGCCATGCCGGAAGTAAAAAAACTTCAGAAGCAAGCCACAGAAAAAAAAACTCTAGCCGAAGCAAAAACGGATCCTTCTAAGGCTACACCCCCACCGGATATTGAAGGCATAAAAGCGCCTGAAGCTGCCGCGCCGAAAGCGGCAGAGGCGCCAGTTACAAGCGATGCTGCGCCACCACAAGCGCCGCTTGCTGAGCCTCAGGAGCGTAGCATTGATCCCTCACTTCCCAAACTGCAAACCGCAGAAGGTGAGGGGAAGTTACGCATTGCGCGTAGTTCCAAAAGCCTGATTTTTGCCCCCGCGCCTGAGATCAGCAAGCCCAGCAAATTAGGCCTGATGCCGGTTAAAACCAAGCATGGCAGCCCGTTTACGGTGTATGCCAGAAGCTACACCCCGCGCGATGATGCCCCGATGGTGGCGCTGGTCATCACGCATGTAGGCTTTAGTCAGCGCGCAGCACTTCAGGCTGTCTCGCTTCCGGCGGAAGTGAGTATGGCCGTCTCGCCCTACGCGCCAGACGTAGAGCAGACGATTGATTCGCTGCGCAATGCAGGTCATGAAGTGTGGAGCATGCTGCCCACCCAGAGCGCGGATTATCCCGAAGTTGACCCCGGGCCGCTCGGCCTGCTGGTAACGCTGGGCGCCGGTGCCATCACCGAGCGACTTGAGCAGATCATGGTCAAAACGCGTGGTGCGGTGGGCATGATTTTCTCAGCCAACGATGCGTTTTATCAAAACAGCGAGCTACTCTCGTATGTGATCGAGGCGCTGGATGAGCACGGCTTCAAAGCGCTTTACAGCGATGAAGCAGCGCCGGAAGTAGACGGCGAAACGCTCATCAGTGCTCATTATTTTTTACCACGCACACTGACGTCCGCCGCGCTTGCCAGCAAGCTTGGTGCAATCAAACAGCAGCTGGATGCGAAGCCTTCTTCCATGATTATTTTGGTGGAAGCTTCGCCGCATACGGTAGAAGCTGTGAAGAAATTTAGTGCATCGCTGACATCCGATGCGGTCAGCTTGAGCCCACTTTCTGCCTTCTTCCGCGATTTTGCGGCAGAAAAACTCGCGGAAGAAAAAGCCGCCGAAGAAGCCGCGAGCAAAGACAAAAAAGCCGGAGGCCACTAATGGCA
This sequence comes from Alphaproteobacteria bacterium, assembly GCA_022841525.1. Classification (GTDB taxonomy): domain Bacteria; phylum Pseudomonadota; class Alphaproteobacteria; order Rickettsiales; family UBA3002; genus JALHRI01. The sequence continues at coordinate 6,268 of JALHRI010000029.1, forward strand.
AGCCTGCTTCCCTACCGCTTAGGTGTGGGTATTATGCTGATCAATCCCGCGCGCCAGGTCTTTGTGGCCAAGCGTATCGATACGATTTCTGAGGCATGGCAAATGCCCCAGGGCGGCATGGATGAAGGCGAAGACGCGCTCACGAGTGCCTACCGCGAGCTTGAGGAAGAAACCGGCGTCGGCAGGCAGCATGTGCGGTTGATTGCTCAGAGCGATCAGCCGCTCACCTACGATTTACCCGAAACGCTGATTCCAAAATTATGGGGTGGAAAATATCGCGGCCAGCGCCAGCACTGGTTTTTAATGCAGCTTAACGCTGGTGATGAGGTGATTAATATTCACACCGATCATCCGGAATTTTCTGAATGGAAATGGGCCGCGCCAGAGCAGTTGCCAGAGATCATCGTGCCGTTCAAACGTCATATGTATGCGGATATTGTGGCGTTGTTTGCGCCCCATTTGGCGGCGCGCACTTAACCAATCATGGTGGAAACACCGCGCGCGGTGAAAATTTCCACCAGCAGCACGTGAGGGATACGGCCATCGAGAATATGCGCCGCGCCTACGCCTGCTTCAAGCGCGCTCATGCAGGTTTCCACTTTCGGAATCATGCCGCCGGTAATCGTGCCATCCTTCATCAGTGCCGCAATTTCAGATGGCGCAATCTGGCTGATGAGCTGTTTTTCTTTCGTCAAAATACCCGCCACATCGGTCAGCATCATCAGTTTTTCGGCCTTTAATGCCGCCGCAATCGCGCCTGCGGCGGTATCGGCATTAATGTTATAGGTTTGGCCGTCACGGCCAATGCCCACCGGCGCAATCACGGGGATCATGTCGTTTTTCACCATGTCGTGAATGATCGCAGGGTTCACGGTTTCCGGGTCTCCCACGAAGCCAAGATCCACCACGCGCTCGATGTTCGAGTCGGGGTCTTTTTGCGTGCGGGTGAGTTTTTTGGTGGTCATTAACTGGCCGTCTTTGCCGGAAATGCCCACCGCCACGCCGCCTGCGGCATTGATCGCGCTGACGATTTGTTTGTTGATACTTCCTGAGAGCACCATTTCGACAATTTCTACCGTCGCCGCATCGGTCACGCGCAGGCCGTCAACGAAACTGCTGGAGATTTTCATCCGCTCGAGCATCGCGCCGATTTGCGGGCCGCCGCCATGCACCACCACCGGATTAATGCCAATATGTTTCAGCAGCACAATATCGCGGGCGAAGGTTTCTGCCGTGGTCGCATCGCCCATGGCGTGGCCGCCATATTTGATCACAAAGGTTTTGCCCGCAAATTTGCGAATGTAGGGCAGCGCTTCGGTCACGGTTTTCGCCGTACGCAGATGGCTGAAGGATTGGGTAACGGGTTTAAGTTCCATAAGGACGCGCTGTGTAGCACTCACCCGCAGGTAGAGCAAGCATTTACACATGCCAAGTGGCTGAAGCTTGCACGGCCAAAAGTTTCGCGTATAAGAAGTGCGAATATTCGCTTTCACCTACTTGCACATAAGGGTTTCTATGCGCCGCTTTTCCTTGCTTCTGACTGCGTTGATCGTGACGCCTGCGCTTGCCAGCGCCCAGCTGAAAATTGACATTACGCAAGGCAACGTCGATCCGATGCCGATTGCTGTGACCCAGCTCACGGGCGAGCCGACGCTGGGTGGCAACATCACGCAGGTGATTGCGGCGGATTTAGAGCGCTCCGGCCTGTTCCGTCCGATTTCTCCGGCGGCGTTTATCGAACAGATCACCAACGGCGATAGCATTCCCCGCTTTTCCGACTGGCGGCAGATCAACGCGCAGGCGCTGGTAACCGGCACCGTGGCGCCAAACGGCGAGCGGTTGCGTGCCAGCTTCCGCCTGTGGGATGTGCTGGGCGAGCAGCAAGTGGCCGGTAAAGAATATAATACGTTTGCGCGCAATTGGCGCCGCATTGCGCATTTAATGGCGGATGAAATTTACAAGCGCCTCACTGGTGAGCAGGGCTATTTCGACACGCGGATTGTGTATGTGGCGGAATCTGGCCCGGGGCAGCGCCGCGTGAAGCGCCTGGCGATCATGGATCAAGACGGCGAGAATCATAGATATCTGACCGACGGTTCGATTCTGGTGCTGACCCCGCGCTTTTCGCCCAATACGCAGGAAATTCTCTATATGTCGTATGCGGGGCGTCAGCCGCGCGTGTTCCTGCGTGATCTGCAAACTGGCCGCGAGGAAAGCTTAGGGCGCTTTGACGGGATGAGCTTTGCGCCGCGCTTTAATCATGACGGCTCAAAAATGCTGATGTCGATTGCGCAAGGCGGCAATACCAGCATTTACGAAATGGATTTGCGTAGCCGTCAGATGCGCCGTTTAACCTCTGGCAGCGGACTGGATACGTCGCCAAGCTACTCACCCGATGGCAGGCAGATCGTGTTTAACTCCGATCGTGGCGGCTCGCAGCAGCTCTATATTATGGATGCCAGTGGCGGCAACGTGCAGCGCATCAGCTTCGGCACTGGGCGCTACGCCACGCCGGTGTGGTCGCCGCGCGGCGATTTGATTGCCTTTACCAAAATGGCCGGAGGCCAGTTTTATATTGGGGTCATGCGCTCGGATGGATCGGGTGAGCGCTTGCTGACCCAAAGCTGGCTGGATGAAGGCCCAAGCTGGGCGCCTAACGGCCGTGTGCTGGTGTTCTCGCGCGAGTTCAAAAGCTATGGCGGGCAGAAAACCGCGCGCCTGTATTCGGTGGATGTGACGGGCTATAACCTGCGCGAAGTGATGACGCCGATGGATGCTTCCGATCCGGCATGGTCACCGCTGCTGCCGATGTAGTGTTTTTTAAGGAATGGCGGACTGTTACGTGAAAGCAACAGTTGCAACGTAATGTAATTTATTCGTTTTGCGATATACACCTACGACTGATGCAAATTTGCAACGGTTACAACTAGAAGCGTCAGCACTATAAAAAAACTTGTGCAAGGGTGCTTGCCTTTCCCCGCTAACTGTGCGAACACGCGAACATCCTTCGGCAACGAAAGGTAACTACTTTTCTTTTTTCTTTCGGAGATCAATTATGAAAAAGACGTTTCTTGCTTTAGTATCGAGCTTGTTCGTGCTCGCTGCGTGCGAAAGCTCCTCGACCGACAGCGGTGCTGCTGGCGGCGCTGGTAGCGGTGCTCCTGGCACCGGTAGCGGTGTTTTAGGCACCACCAACGCTGGTGAAACCATCGGTGACCGCGTATTCTTTGCTTACGACAGCGCTGTTGTTGAAAGCGAAGGCCAGGCGATTCTGCAAGGCCAAGCTAAGTGGCTTTCGGAAAACCCGAACGTAAACATTGTAATCGAAGGTCACTGCGATGAGCGCGGTACCCGTGAATACAACATTGCCCTGGGTGAGCGTCGTGCTGCTGCTGTAAAAAGCCAGCTGATCAGCCTCGGCATTGCTGGTAGCCGCGTTTCGACCATCTCGTATGGTAAAGAGCGTCCGGCTGTTCTCGGCAGCGACGAGTCTTCCTACGGCCAAAACCGCCGTGGCGTGACCGTGATCTCGAACTAGTTCGAGCCGGTTAGACGAAATGAGCCCTCGCAGGTTATGCCTGCGGGGGCTTTTTCGTTGGTGTGATGTAGAAAAAACATCGTTGCATAAGCGTGTGGCCTATGCTCGCGCTGCCAGCGCTGGCATTGATTGACAAGCATGGTGTTTTACGTCATCCGACATAGGTAAAGTGAGGGTTTATGCGTTTGCGCTCAGTGGTGATGGTGATTGGTGGTCTGCTTACCGCGTCTGCGGCTTTAGCGCAGGATAACAGTGTGCTGCTTGATCGTATCAGCCGCATGGAGCGCGATATCACCTTCCTCCAGCGTCAGATTTACCGTGGTGCGAGTGTCGATCCCAACGCGCCGGGTGTTCCGGGGGCAAGTGCCGGCGGCCTTGCCAATATGCAAAACCAGCTCACCGCGATGCAGGAAGAAGTGCGCGCGCTGCGCGGTAGTGTCGAGCGTGCGCAATTTCAGGCCAAGCGCGCGGAAGAAGAAGTCAAAAAACTTTCCGAAGATGTGGAATTTCGCTTTCAAGCACTCGAGCGTGCACAGCGCAGCGCCGCTGCTGCCGCCGCTGCTGCACCAGTAGCAGATACCCCTGAAGCTGCTGAAACTGCCAGCGCAGACGAAGGCTTCTCGCCGGATGCGGGGAAAGAATCATCCCCCGGCAATGTGCGCGAGCCTGCGCGCTATACGCCTTCTGAGGCGGCAGAAAAGCCAGCGGTAAAAGAAACCGTTACTGCGCCATCCGATGGAGCTGATGCGATGTATAACAACGCCTTTGCAATGCTCAACCGCAAGCAATACGCTCAGGCAGCTGAGCATTTTTCAGGCTTCATCCGTAAATATCCGAGCGATCCGCTGGTGCCTAACGCGTATTACTGGCTGGGCGAAAGCCATTATGCGCGCGGCGATTATGTGCGCGCTACCGAGCAGTTTCGCAAAGGCTACGAAGCCGCACCACAGGGGCAGAAAGCGGCGGATAATCTGCTGAAACTTGGCCTCTCGCTTTCCAACGTCAAGCGCGCGCAGGAAGCCTGCGTGGTACTGGGCCAAGTTGCCAGCAAATACAAAAAATCCGCCAGCGCGGCGACGATTTCGCGTGCGGAGACTGCCCGCGCGCAGCTTAAATGCAAATAGGCATGGCGCCTGCAAAAACGTCAGATGTGTGTGACGCTTTTTCTGCTGCGCTGAATGCCCTCGGGCCGTTTGAAGCGCGGCCTCATCTGGCCGTTGCGGTATCTGGCGGCAGCGATAGCATGGCGCTGTGCCTGCTTGCAGATGCCTGGGCGCGCGAGAGAAATGGCCGCATCACCGCACTCACCGTCGATCATGGACTGCGCGCTGAATCACGCGAGGAAGCACTCTGGGTCGAGCAGCAGCTACGCGCGCGCGCTACCGCCTGCGTGCGGTTTCATCTCACGCTTGAGCACAAGGGCAACCTGCAGCAGCAGGCGCGCGAGGCGCGCTACGCCGCGATGTTAGACTGGTGCAGGCAGCATCATGTGTTGCATCTGCTCATCGGCCATCATGCGAGCGATCAGGCTGAAACGCACGTGCTGCACGAGGCGCGCGGCACCACTGCCGATGGCGCAAGCGCGATGGCCTCCTGCAGCCTGCGCGGTGGCGTGCGGATTTTAAGGCCAATGTTAGCGCTGCATAAATCCGAATTAGAAAATTTTTTACGCGTGCACCATCAGCCATGGCTTGAGGATCCGAGTAACGCGTCTCACCGCTTCGCGCGCAACCGTCTGCGCGGCACGCTGGATGTCGCAGCGCGCAGCGCGCAGGCGAGAGATGCGGGAAAACAGCGCCATGTGCGCGATCAGCAATTGGTGCAGGATGCCGCGCACACGCTTTGCATCTATGCCGAAGGCTATGCGCAGATTGATCGTGCGCGTTACCTTGCGCTGCCGGATAGCAATGCAGCGGCGTTGCTATCGGCCACGCTGCGCACGCTGGCGGGTAAAACCACACGCCCACGCCATCACGAAACTCTCGGCGCGCACGCAGTCATTCGCGAGGGTGCGCTCACCCGCATTACGCGTATGCACTGCGTGATTCATGTGAAAGCGGATACGGTGCTGATCGTGCGCGAGACGGCGCGCATGGGCACGTTTGAGATTACATCTGCGCAAGGTGAGGCGTACTACGCAGGATTCTGGCGCGTGCGCTGGCAAGGGCTTAAGGGAAGCGGCTACCGCCTTGCGCCGCTTGGGAAAATGGGCGCCCGCGCGCTGAAAACGTTCGCGCCAAACGGTCTTCCGCAGGCCATTTTTCCGTCACTGGTGGCGCTTTGGCATCTTGACCAAGTGGTGTGCGTGCCCCATATTGCCTGGCGACATCACGCGCTGCCTCAGCACGCCAAATTGCAGCTGAGTGCAGCTGCGCCTGTGGCACTCGCGGCCAGCCCATTTTGGTACGAAGGAATGAATCATGCCCAACCTCTCACGTAACGTGCTTATCTGGATCGCGATTGGTCTGGGTCTTATGGTTTTCGCGCAGATGATCGATGCCAGCTCCGGCCAGAAGCAGGCTGGCGCGCAGATTGCCTATTCCGAGTTCATGCAAAAAGTCGAGCGCGGTGAAGTTTCCGACGTGATTATTAAAACCACGAAAGACGAAGGCACACAGATTCGCGGCCATTTCTCCAGCGGCACACCGTTTCAGTTGCAAGCCATTGAAGATGCCGGTCTTGCCGCCAAGCTGCAGGCAGCAGGTGTAAAAATTACGGCGGCTTCACCGTCATCGGGCGTGAGCTCGTTTTGGAGCATGATGCTCTCCTCACTGCTACCGGTGCTGCTGCTGATTGCGGTGTATATTTTCTTCATGCGCCAGATGCAGTCTGGCGGTGGTCGCGGCGGGGCGATGGGCTTTGGTAAGTCGCGCGCACGCTTGCTTTCCGAGCAGGGTGACCGCGTGACTTTTACCGATGTTGCAGGGATTGATGAAGCCAAAGACGAACTTGCCGAGATTGTGGATTTTCTAAAAAATCCGGAAAAATTTCAAAAACTGGGTGGGAAAATCCCGCGCGGTTGTTTGCTGGTTGGCCCTCCGGGAACGGGTAAAACTCTGCTCGCACGCGCCATTGCAGGCGAGGCGGGCGTGCCGTTTTTTTCCATCTCAGGTTCTGACTTTGTAGAAATGTTTGTCGGCGTGGGTGCCAGCCGCGTGCGCGATATGTTCGAGCAGGGTAAGAAACACGCGCCGTGCATTATCTTTATCGATGAAATTGATGCGGTCGGTCGTCATCGCGGCGCGGGTCTTGGCGGTGGTAATGACGAGCGCGAGCAAACGCTCAACCAGTTGCTCGTCGAGATGGATGGGTTTGAGGCCAATCAGAGCGTGATTCTGATCGCCGCCACCAACCGCCCCGACGTGCTGGATCCTGCACTACTGCGCCCTGGCCGTTTTGACCGCCAGATTGTCGTGCCCAATCCAGACATTGAAGGACGCACCAAAATTCTGCAGGTGCATCTGCGTAAAGTGCCGATGGCACCGGATGTCGATGCCAAAATTATCGCGCGCGGCACGCCTGGGTTTTCCGGTGCTGATCTTGCCAATTTAGTGAACGAAGCCGCACTGCTTGCCGCACGTCAGGATAAAAAAGTAGTGACCATGCGCGAGCTTGAGGCCGCCAAAGATAAAGTGATGATGGGCACGGAACGCAAATCGATGGTGATGAGCGAGGAAGAAAAACGCATGACCGCCTATCATGAAGCGGGACACGCGCTGGTGTCGCTGAAATTTCCGGCGTCGGATCCGATTCATAAAGCCACCATCATCCCGCGCGGACGCGCTCTGGGCATGGTGATGCGTCTGCCGGAATCAGATAAACTCTCCTACAAGCGCGAGAAAATGTACGCCGATCTTGCGGTGGCGATGGGCGGGCGTGTGGCGGAAGAGATAGTGTTTGGCTACGAGAAAGTATCTTCCGGCGCATCCAGCGATATTCAGTATGCTACCAAACTCGCCCGTGCGATGGTGGTAGAATGGGGAATGAGCGATAAACTTGGCCCCATTCAATTCAGCCAGAACGATACCGGCGAGCCGTTTTTAGGCCAGACGATTTCGATGTCGCGCATGACCTCGGAAGCCACCGCCGCGGCGGTGGACGGCGAAATTCGCGCGCTGATAGTCGGTGCGCATGAAAAAGCACGCGAGATTCTGACTACGCACCGCGATCAGCTGAATGTGCTTGCTGAAGCGCTTTTGGAGCATGAAACCCTCACCGGCGATGATATCGCCGTGTTGATGGCAGGCGGTGCTATCACACGCCCTGATCCGGAATCTGCCCTGCAGCGACCGGCGGCAAAATCCGCACTGCCTTCCACGCGCAAAGCCGCAGAAGAAAACGCGTAGCGCGTATTACAATGCGCGGCGAGTAATGCTGCTGACGCGGTAGCCTGCTTCACGAATGCGTGAGCTCAGTGTGCTGTCGCTGATCGATTTGGCGGGTTTTTCTACCACGATGACACTGCCGGCCGGCACATCCACTGTGACGGAAAGCACGGCGCTTTCCTGGTACAACGAGGCTTCAATGGCCTGTGCGCAGGACGAGCAGGTCATGCCCTTGACGCTGAGATCAATCGTTTCGGCACTGGCTGCATGGGCGATCAGCGCGAAAGTAGCAGCAAGAAAAAAGCGTTTCATAAATCCTCCAACGGTTGCAAATTCTACGCTTGAGCTTATGATACAACTCCGTCAAAGTTTCAAGGATCATAGGCGATGGCTGGCCACTCACAGTTTAAGAACATCATGCGCCGCAAAGGCGCGCAGGACATTAAGCGCGGGAAAATTTTCACCAAAATCGCGCGCGAAATTATTGTTGCCGCCAAAGCGGGTGCCGATCCGGCATTCAACCCCAAACTGCGCAGCGTGCTGATTAAAGCGCGTCAGGCCGGTATGGCGAAAGATAAAATCGAGGCAGCGATTGCCAAAGGCTCAGGCACGGCGGGCATGGATGATTTTGTGGCCGTGCGCTACGAAGGCTACGGCCCCGGCGGTGTGGCGATGATTATCGAGGCGCTGACCGATAATCGCAACCGCACGGCGCCGGAAATGCGCGCGGCTTTCACCAAGTATGGCGGCAATCTTGGCGAGAGCGGCTCTGTCGCCTTCATGTTCGATCATGTTGGCATGATTGAATATCCCGCAGAGCACATTGTCGAAGACGCGATGCTGGAAGCCGCGATCGAGGCGGGCGCTGAAAACTGCGAAACCGCTGAGGGCATACATTCCATCACCACCGCCTTTGAGGCGTTTTCCAGCGTGCGCGACGCGCTGGCAGCAAAATTTGGCGATGCGGCATCGGCCAAGCTCGTCTTCACGCCCAAAACCACCACGCCGGTATCGGAAGAAGATGCGGGCGCGATCATCAAACTCACCGAGCTTCTGGAAGACAACGACGACGTGCAGGACGTGTACAGCAACGCTGAGTTCTCCGACGCTGTACTACAGAAACTCAGTGCCTGATCTGCGCCGCATTTTAGGTATTGATCCTGGGCTGCTGCACACGGGCTGGGGCGTGATTGAAGCGCGCGGCTCGGCACTTACGTTTGTGGCGTGCGGCGTACTACACGCCAAAGCGGGCGACGATTTAAGCGTGCGGCTGCTGTCACTTTCCAGCCAGCTTGCAGCCATCATCGCGCAGCATCAGCCCACCCAGGCGGTGATCGAGGAAACCTTCGCTACGCCCAACGGCGCATCGACCTTAAAGCTGGGTCAGGCGCGCGGCGCGCTGATGCTGACGCTGGCGCAGGCGAATTTGAGCGTGGCGGAATATTCGGCCAAGCAGGTGAAAAAAGCATTGGTGGGAAATGGCAATGCAGAAAAGCAGCAAGTGGCGATGATGGTGGGCGTACTGTTGCCGTCTGCACGCGAGGTGCTCAGCAGCACACGTCATGACGCTGCCGATGCACTGGCGATTGCCATTTGCCACGCCGGGCAAGCGCGCCTTTAATTTATGGCAGCGACAATGCGACCTGAGCCAGTGCGCGGGTGAGCTCAGATGTTTGCGCCGCGAGACTTGCTTCATCCACGCCCTCGCAGCGCGCGACCAGTGCGGCCTGCGTGTTCGATGCGCGCACCAACCACCAGCCGGAGGCTGATGACACCCGCACACCATCGAGCGTACCTACCTGATAACCCAGACGAGACGCATAATCTGCCAGCGTTTCTACGGCCGTAAATTTTTGAGCATCCGGGCAGGGTATGCGCCATTCGGGCGAGGCGTACAGCGTGGGCAGATCATCCACCAGCTCGCACAAAAGTCTGCCACTTTCCGCCACGATGCGCAGTACGCGTAGCGCAGCATACAGGCCATCATCGTAGCCGAAATAACGATCCGCAAAAAATAAATGGCCGCTGGCTTCACCGGCAAAGGCGGCGCCGTGCTCGCGCATCGCTTGCTTGATGAGGGCGTGACCGGTTTTAGCCATGACCGCGTGACCGCCATGCGCGCGCACATCAGCAAACACAGCATCTGAGGTTTTAACGTCGGCGAGAATGGTGGCGCCGGGGGTGTGCGTCAGCACGTCGCGCGCGAGCAGCATCAGCAAATGATCGGGCGATAGGATTCGCCCGCGCTCATCCATGACGCCGAGGCGGTCGCCGTCGCCATCAAACGCCAGACCAATCGCATGGGTGTGCTGAAGGCGCGCTAAGAGCAAATCATGGAAGCAATGCGGATCGGAAGGATCTGGATGGTGATTCGGAAAATGACCATCAAAACTGCAGAATAAATGCCCGTGCTGCGCTGCAGCAATGTGCGGCGTCAGCTGCACAATGATTTCGGAGGCTGCACCATTTCCTGCATCCCACAGCACCGATTGTTTAAGGGAAAGTCCGTCCATTTCCTGGGTGATGGCTGCGAGATAGTCGGCACGCAGATCAAGGTATTGCAACGATCCTGTGCGCTGCAGCAATTTTTTTTGTGCGATGCGTGTGCGTAAACCTGCCAGCGCATCTGCGTAAAACGGCTTGCCGTCAATCACGCATTTCATGCCGTTATGATCTTTCGGATTGTGCGATCCGGTAATCATGATCGCGCCGTGTGCGCTTAAGTGCTGCGCCGCAAAATAAAGATAGGGCGTGGGGCCAATACCACTATCGATCACGCGTGCACCCGATGCGATTAAGCCTTCCACCAACGCGTCGCGCAGCATGGGGGAAGAAAGCCTGGCGTCGCGCGCGATGGTGATGGTGGGGGCATCGGTCGCCAGGCGCTCAGTCACTTCGCTGGCAAAGGCGCGGCCAATGCTGGCGGCATCTTCCGCAAATAGGCTGGTGCCAACGATGCCACGAATATCGTAGGCGCGAAACAGGCTGGCATCCGGCAGGCGCTGGCTCATCGCTACTGATCCAGCGTGATGCCGGTGGTATCCAGCAGCACGTCGCGCGCGCGGTTGATGCGCGCCGCAAAGTAATTCGACCCGCCCTTATCCGGATGCATGTGCTTCATTAAGCGCCGATGCGCTTCTAAAATATCCTCACGCGAGGCAAGCTCGCTGACGCCTAAAATCTCGCGGGCTTCGCGCGTGTCCATCTCTTTGGCGTCATGACGGTGCGGCGTCTGGTTGCGCGGGGTGAGCAGGCGTGCAAGGAGGATCGGTGCCACGGTAGCAATCAGCATGCGCACGATAGGAGAGCGTAGCATTAGAAACATTCCCAGTAAAAACAGCACGCCAAGAATGGCCAGAAACGTCATGCGCGATTAGGCCGCCACCCCTTCGGTCACCACGGGGGCAGGGGCACTGCTTTCTTCCACGGGCTGAACCTCTTGTTTGGCGCGCGGCGCGAAAATATCATCGCCCTTGCTTTGGGTGCGGATTTCCTGAATCCGCGCATCGATCAGAGGAACGCGCAGTGTGCGTAGCAGATCGCGCACTTCATGACGCGCCGCCAAATGCGACATCGAGATGCTGGCAGAGCCACTGGTTTCCATCACATCCAGCACGGTGAGACCGAGCAGGAACATTTCGCGGAAAATTACCCGCTCAGAAAAGCCAGGCGCTAAGCGGAAGCCAAGGCGTTTGGAGAGATCTTCAGTGACCTTGGTCATCATCCGCTTATTGCGCGCATCGAGGTTGCTTAAGCGGTTGCGCATCACCAGCCAGTCTATGCTGGCACCGTCGCGCTTGGCGCGGGCGAGTTTTTGCTCCCACAGCATTTCGCTGTAAATGCTGGGCTTGAGAATTTGTAAGGTCATGCCATCCACTGCGGCAAGCACGTCAAGATCCACAAAGCTGTCGTTAATCGGCGTGATGACCGTATCGGCGAGCGAGTGGGCAAGGCGGCTCATATACGTATCGTTGCCGGGGCTATCAATCACCACGAAATCAGACGTGGCAAGCAGCTTGGCCAGGGCGCGGGTGAAGCGGTCGCGCTCGTCGGCTTCGGCTTCTTCGCGCACGCCGTAAGGGCTTCTATTGACCACCACATGCCGCGGCATGGGCAGGCTGGTGTGCTGATCGTTCATCGTTTTCTGGCGATTTTCGATATAGCGCGTCAGCGAGCGCTGGCGCGAGTCAATGTCCATACTGCCGACGCGAAAGCCAAGGCGCAAAAGCGCAATCAGCAAATGCATCGTCGTGGTAGTTTTACCCGAACCACCTTTTTCATTGCCGATGACGATAATATGACCGCGTTTCGCGGGACTTGCCTGCGCTGACATTAGACATCCTTTATGATTTTTTTTGTCACCATAGCATCCCTTTTGCCGATGACAACAGGCAATTAAAGCTTGCAGGCTTGATTCTTAGAATCAGCAGGCTAAGGCTTTACGATGCTTGACGGAATCTACCATTTTCTCTCCAGCCCAAACCAGTACGCGGTGCTGCTAAGCGTCCTGATGGCGCTGGTGATCGCGTGGGATATGAAATCCTACATCATTCCCAACTGGATTCACGGCGTAATTATTCTGGCCTTCGCCACGGGCTGTTATTTCATGAACATCCACCCGGTGGATCCCATCGTTGCGGCGCTGGTGGTGCTGGGCGCAGGCTTGCTGATCTACGCAGTCGGTTTTATGGGCGCGGGGGATATCAAACTGATCAGCGCGCTGACATTGTGGACGGGGCTTGGCTCGGCCACGGTGTACCTCATCGCGCATACGGCTATTTACGGCGGCATTTTAGTCATTTTCCTCTGGCTCAGCCGTAAGCTGATTCGCGTATTCTGGAAGCGTAATCTACCCGTTCTGCTGACTACCGGCGCGCCGGTGCCCTACGGTGTGGCGATTGCGGCGGCGTTTTTAAGCATGCTCTGGCGCGGTATGATTCCTGCGCTGCCCGTTTAGCCATGCCTGCGCGCGCGCGCTTCAATGAATATCATGTGCTGGCACGCCGGCCACAGCCAAGCGATAAGCCGCTTGCCAAGCATGTTGAAGCAATGGCGCAGGCGCTGGTAACTTCCGGCAGGCTGTATATTAACGCCGATACGATGCGCAATTTTGTGCATTACACCACCGCCACCACAACCTATAGTTTTTCCGCGCGCGAGCTGACCGATCCAGCGCTTTGTGAGCACACCAAAACGCTGATTGCGCGCAGCATCCCCAAAGGTCTGGGTCCCGTAGCGGTGAATGAGCGCATCGACCAGTTGCTGCGCGATCTCAAAAAAGGGCGGGGGATTGCGCACACGCTGGAAATACGCGTCGCACGGCTGATCGTGCAGGCAGCGCATGAGGCGGTAATTCGCACGTTGATACGCGAACGCACGCAGGTGTTCGTCTCGTTTTCGCACAATGTCAGCGATTTGATGGCCGTGCATTTTTGGCAGGATCACGGCGGTTCCGGCGGCCTTCAATCCACCAGCGATAGCGGCGCGGCAGTGTATATTTCCTGCGGCGGCGATCCGTTTTTTGAGGGCAAAGAAGGCGAAAAATATTACACCACCGACGGCGCGCAGGCGCTCTCGCGCATGCTGGTCATCGGCGCGCAGGAGCTTGGCCACTACGCTGATTTAATCCGCAGTTCGCACGGCATTTCAGGGCGTCACAGCGCGCGCATGCAGCCGCTGCGCGCCTCGCCAAAATGCAAAGCGGCACGCGATGCAGATCTGGCGCGCGTGCAAACCCTTGCTCAGCATTACGCCAACGCGGGGCTTGGCGCATTGGTACGCGCGGAAGAAGCCGTGAAGTTTTATGAAAAACAAAAACAAAACTATGCCCCGTTATGGCTTATGGCGCAGTTGAAACGCCTGGTGTGCTGGTGGCGCTTTTCCCGCCGCGCAGCCAGTCTGCCGCTGCGTTTTAGAGCAACGCATCCGCGCCTTACCTGCGGTGCGTTTTACCAATCGATGCTGAGGGATATGGCCTTTAATCTCGCCCCCGAGGCGGATGCCTACCGCCGCGCGGATGCGCAGGAGGAAGAGGCCATCGCCTGCATCGAAGCGCTCGCGCGCGTGCCGCAGCAAGAGATCAAATGGGGCAGAGAGGCGACGCATACGTGCTGGCCATCCCTTGCGGCGTTTTACGAAGACGTGGTGCTCTCGAGCCTGCCCAGCGGATAACTCTAAAAGCGGTAGGCGGCCCCTGTGCACAGCCTGCCTATCCAGTTGGAATGATGTAATTTTGTGACAGTGGGTAGATGGATGGTATTTTAGGAGCCGTTAAGGGTTCTTTAACCTCTGCTGTGGT
>JALHRI010000029.1:20438-25295 GCA_022841525.1 Alphaproteobacteria bacterium
TGGTAGGTTGATAGGGTAGTATCAAACATCAACAAAAGCAAAAAGCCCCTGACGATGAAACGCCCAAGCAATGTTCTTCTATTCACCACCGCGCTGACTAGCGCGCTGCTGCCGCTGGCGGCGCGCGCCAATCCTGAAGGCGGGGTGGTGGCAGCGGGCGCTGCGACGATTTCGTCTGCAGGTAACACGCTCACCATCCACCAATCGACCGACCGCGCGATCATCGACTGGCGCAGCTTCAACATCGCCCCGAACGAGACCACCCGCTTCGTGCAGCCATCTTCGTCGTCGCACACCTTAAACCGCGTGAACGATACCTCACGCAGCGTGATTGAAGGCACCATTCAGGCCAACGGCAACATCACCATCATCAACCCCAACGGCGTGTTCTTCAGCGCTGGCAGCGTAGTGGATGTTTCTGGCATCACCGCCACCAGTGCGGATATTTCCAATGCCGATTTTATGGCCGGCCGCGTGCATCACACCATTGCCGGCCGCAGCGATGCCAAAATTATTAACGAAGGATCCATCACCGTGCGTGATGCCGGGCTGGCCGCCTTTGTGGCGCCTGGGGTAGAAAATAACGGCACCATCACCGCGCGTTTGGGCAAAGTGAAACTCGCGGCGGGCGAAACCTTCACCCTCGACATGGCGGGTGACGGGCATTTGCAGGTTGCGGTATCGGCGGATCAACTGCGTACACAAGTGGCCAATAGTGGAGCGATTATCGCTGACGGCGGCCAGGTGCACCTCACCACCACCGCCGCGCGCAGCATGGTTGATAGCCTGATTACTAATACCGGCGTGATTGAGGCGAAAAGCTTAGGCACGGTGCAAGGTAAAGTGGTGCTTTACGCCGAAGGTTCCAACGCGGTGATAAATAACATTGCGGCGAATAAAGGTATCAAATCCGGCAGTAGTACAGTCATTCATTCCGGTGTCATTAATGTGAGTGGACGCGGCGCTGGTGAGCGCGGCGGCAAGGTTGAAGTGCTGGGCGATCAGATCGCGCTGGCGAATTATTCGGTGATCGATGCATCCGGCCATAGCGGCGCCTCTGGCACCACCGCGGGGCTAGAAGTATCGGCCGTGCGCAACGGTTCTGCTGGTGGCGACATTAAAATTGGCGGTGATTATTTAGGTCGCGGCAGCACTGCAGCGGCAGAATATTTATTCGTGGATGAGCATGCCTATGTATTCGCCGATGCGCTGCACGAAGGCGATGCTGGCCGCACGATTTTCTGGAGCGATGACAGCACCGTATTTAAAGGCAATGTGTTTGCGCGGGCGCTTGGCCTAACAGGCGATGGCGGGTTTTTAGAAACGTCCGGCAAAATAAATTTGAACGCCACCGGCTACGCTGATCTTACCTCGGCGCATGGGGCGAAGGGCACCTATTTGCTCGACCCTGCGAATATCACGATTGTTGGGGATTTTGACCCGCTGGATTTAGCAGGCAGCGTTTTCTGGATTGATGCATCGGATGTGAACGCGGTCACGCTGACCTATTCGACGGATGGTTTAAGCGGCGTGAACGTAGATTATATTAACGGCACCACGTTGCATACGACGACGAATTCTAATATCACAGGGAGCCTCCAGGCTGGCGCGCGCATTCGTATAGGGGGTGCTGGCTCAACAACCACCGCTGCGACGATGGGGAGCGATACGTATACCATTGCCAGCGTTACTTACGATGGCATGAAAACCATTATCACCACCGTAGAAACCATGGGCACCAGCTACAGCGCTCAGGGATTATTCCGGGGCCTGGTCAGCCAGTTAAGCGATAAATCCGCCGCCGGCGATAACCATGCCGTGCAAAGTACAGCCGGCAATATGCCGTTATGGATCAGTAATGGCCTTAACGGCATGGGCTCGGTGTGGTTGAATTCTTCTGGAACGAATGATTATCTGATTTCTTCCCTGCGCCAAAGTGAACTGACCAACGGCGCCACCTTCGCCTTTATCGCCAATGCGGTAAGTTCCAGCAGCTACTCGCCGTTATTATTATGGCGCGGCGCGGCTTCTACTACCGGTATCAATTTGGATGGCCCAGGCACAAGGTGGGGTTACCATTGGAACGATACGATGGCCTCTTGGGGGTGGTCTGGCGGTCCTAATGCAACGCTTGGCAGTTACCAAACCATGTTGGCCAGTATTTCACGCACCGATATTAATTATTACGCCAATGGCGGCGCACCGGCCACCCAAACCGCTACCCATGCTTACAATTCTGATAATACGCTGGATATGGTTGTAGGTTTTGATTCTGCGTTTGGCCGCACATTCAACGGCTATATCACGGAAGCGCTTATTTACAGCGAAGCCTTAAATGCAGATCAAAGCGATCTGCTCACTCAGTTTCAAGCTATTAAATGGGGGCGCACCCTCGACCCCGTGGCCGGCGCGGGCACCGAAGCTGCCGAAGCAATGGGCGCATCAGGATTTAGTTCGTTTACCACGCGTTACCTTGAGCGCCTCGCTGAAACGGCCAACATTGTGCTTCAGGCCGATAACACCATTACGCTGGACTTAAAAGGCGACACGCTGAATTTAACCGGTGGCGCGCGTAACGATAAATCGATCTCGCTGATTACGACCAACGGTAATATCTCTACCGCGTCTGCCGGCACGATCACCACCAACCGTACAGCAGCCGGTGGTAATATCACGTTCACTGCCGGTGGTACGGGGAACATCAATATCAACCACGCGCTCACGCTCAATGCGCAAAATGGCGGCGTGGTGACCATGAATGCCGCAGGGGGCACCATCAACATCCCGCAGGTTTTCTCAAACAGTGGCAACCCAATTACGTTTAATGCCCTCAATACCATTTTAAGGCGCGATACACTGGTAACGCTAGGCACGATTACCGGTTCGGGCGGCATTGCCTTTGAACAAGACACCGCCGCCTTCACCATGGGTGTCGGCACCGGAGGCGCACACGATATTTCGTACAGCAACGCGTTTATCACGGCACTGAAAACCAATTTCAGCAGCTATCGCTTTGGCCGTGCTGATGGTGGTAACATAACTAATTACACCGCCAGTTGGGATGATCCGGTGACCTTCCTTTCCGGCAGCAATTACACCGGCACCACGGCGATCACCGCTGATGATGGTGTGATCATTAACGTTGGCAATAACATCACGCTTGATCATGCCATCACTTCCACCAATGGCCCCATCACGCTCACCGCCGGTGGTGACGGCGCAGGCAATATCGACATTAACAACGGCGCGAATATCAATGCTGGCACGGGCGCGTTTACCGCCACGGCGACCGGCGGACAAATGACCATTGCCGATGCCGATATTACGGCGGCGGGCGGCATTACCCTCAACAGCAATGTGGTGTATGATGGCAGCTCGACTGCCTCGCGTAGTTTAAGTGCCTACAGCGGGGTGACCTGGGGCACGTTTACCAATAACGGCACGATTGATGCGTCGATTCTGCAATACTGGTTGAGTTTAGGTATCTATGGTAGCGATTTTAACATTAACCAGAATATCACCACCGGTGCCGGACGGCTTAGTTTCTTTAGTACCAGCATCGGCATTGCCGGAGCGGCAGGCTCGGCACAACTTTCTGCGGCGGAGCTAAATCGATTAACAACATCCACCGCGCTTGCGTTTAGCGGCAATGTGACTGCGAATGCACACACATGGGCAGCTTCGATTGGTTCTGTAGAGTTTTCTTCTGTTTTGAGTGCTATCTCCATTCTGGGTGATCAGCAATTTAACCAGAATGTTCTATTTAATATCTATGAAGGCACCATTCACATCGGCGCTAACCTGACCAATATTGGTGCTGCAGGTAATACGTTTAGGTTAATTGCCGATGGAACAGGTGCTACCACGCTAGGCCTTGGTGGTGCAGCGGGTAGTATTAATCTGAATGATACGGAACTTGATTTCATTGCCAATGGCTGGGGCAGCCTCATATTTCAAACCTACCGCGGCATGGAACTGGGCGCTTATTCCAACTGGCGGGATCCTGTGAACCTCATGGCTACCGGTGGTACGGCGGTGATTAGTGGCGCGCAGGCATCGGCGGCAGCCAGCAATGCTACTTTTTCTTTGGCTAGCGGCAACTCTGCCATCAATGCCGATATTGATTTTTCTGCCTCCAATGGCAGTATTGTATTTCAAGGCTTTGGTGCCACCCATACGATCGGCGCGAATTTAACCGGCAATGGCATTTACATTAACGGCGCCACCAGCCTCACCGGTGCGGCGGGCACCACGCGTACGCTGAATGCGCGCAGCGGCCCGCTGGAGATTATGAATAACGGCACTTCGGCACTAGGTGCGATTGCGGCGACCGATAAGAATCTTGAAATCATCGCCAATACGCTAACGCTAAGCGCCGCGAATTTAACCGCCACCACCGGCGGTATTTTGCTCAGCCCGTTTACGACCGGCTGGACGATTGGCGTGGGTGATGGCGGCGCGGAAAACATGATTTATTCCACTGCGCTGATCAACACGCTAAAAACCAACTTCGCGCATTATACCTTTGGGCGCAGCGTTACGGGCAATATCACTAACCGTACTGCCAGCTGGGATGATAACGTGACCTTCCTTTCCAGCGGTAATTACACCGGCACCACGGCAATTACGGCGGATGACGGCGTAACGATTAACGTCGGCAATAACATCACGCTTGATCACGCGATCACTTCGACCAACGGCCCTGTCACGCTGGCCGCGGGTGGTGACGGCGCAGGCAATATCGACATTAACAACGGCGCGAATATTAACGCCAACCTCGGTGCCTTTACCGCCACGGCGACGGGTGGCCAAATCACCATCGCCGATGCAGATATCACTGCCGCTGGCGGTATTACT
>JALHRI010000030.1:0-18927 GCA_022841525.1 Alphaproteobacteria bacterium
GGTGAAGTTAGCGCTGGAGGGTAAAACCGGCGTGCTCATGGATGCCAAAGACGTGAACGGTAATCATGTGATTGCCGCCTACGCCCCGCTGGATGTGATGGGCAAACGCTACGCCTCGGTCGCACGGATTCAGTTTGGCGAAGTCATGGCGCCGGTGAATGAGCAACGCAATGCTATCTTACTGCAAGTTCTGGCGATTATTGCTGTAGTGACTGTTGTTGGTTTGTTTGTTGCACGTAGCATTGTGCGCCGTATCACCTCCATGAGTAGTGTGATGGGGCTGATGGCGACCGGTGATGACGCAGAAATTCCCTACACCCAGTCTCGCGATGAAATTGGCGACATGGCGCGTACGCTAGAGGAATTCGCAAAAGCCGCCGTCGATAATGCGCGCCTGAAAATCGCGCTCGAGGGCGTTACCAGCAATATGATGATGGCCGATGAGAACTTTAATATCATCTACATCAATCCGGCGCTGCGCAAATTCCTGCAGGATGCAGAAGCGGATATCCGAAAAGAAATGCCACAGTTTAATGTCGAAAAACTGGTCGGCTCGAACATGGATATTTTCCATAAAAATCCGGCGCACCAACGCGGCATGGTCAGTAAACTGACCGGCCTGCATAAAACCTCCATTATGGTGGGCGGGCGTTCGTTTAACCTCCTCGCGCAGCCGGCGTTTGATAAAAACGGCAAGCGCCTTGGCACCGTGATCGAATGGCAAGATGGATCGGCCACTGGTGTGGTATCTGCCATTACCAAATCGCAAGCCGTAATCGAGTTTGACCGCGACGGAAAAATCCTGCTCGCCAATGAAAACTTCCTGAAAGTGGTGGGCTATAGTCTGGAAGAGATTCAGGGCAAACATCACAGCATGTTCTGCGACCCTGACTATGTCGCCTCACCCGCTTATACCCAGTTCTGGGAAAATTTACGCAAAGGTGAACCACAGATTGCCGAGTTCAAGCGCTTTGGTAAAGGTGGTAAAGAAATCTGGATTTCGGCTTCCTATAACCCGGTGCTTGATCTGGTAGGCCGTGTGGTACGCGTGGTGAAAGCCGCCACCGATATTACTGGTGAAATGGCGCTACGTGCAGAAATTGCCATGATTTCTCTGGTGGCGAACGAAACCGATAACTCGGTGATTATCACCGATGCCCATGAGAAAATTGAATACGTCAACCCCGGCTTTACCAAGATGACCGGCTATACGTTTGAAGAGGTAAAAGGCAAAAAGCCAGGCGATGTACTGCAAGGACCCCTCACCAGTGCAGAAACCAAGGCGCAAATTCGTGAGGGTATTAAATTACAAAAACCACAATATATGGAGATCCTGAACTACCACAAAAATGGTTCCAGCTATTGGGTATCGCTGGCGATCAACCCCGTCTTTAGCAAAGATGGCAAGTTAGAACGCTTTATCTCGATTCAAAGCAATGTAACGGCAACCAAAGAAAAGGCGCTCGATTCATCGATGCAGCTGGATGCTATCAGCCGTTCACAAGCCGTTATCGAATTCAAACCCGATGGCACGATTGTCAGTGCAAACAAAAACTTCCTTGATGTTACCGGCTACTCGCTCGACGAAATTGTTGGCAAACATCACCGTATGTTCTGTGAACCATCTTATGTCAACTCGCCAGAATATAAGCTTCTTTGGGACTCCTTAGCACGAGGAGAATACATAGCTGGTGAATTCAAACGCAAAACCAAAGCAGGTAAAGACCTTTATATTCAAGCTTCCTATAACCCCATTCACGACCTTTCTGGAAAAGTCGCTAAAATAGTTAAATATGCAAGCGATGTTACGGAAATTGCTCTCTCGCGCATTGAAAATGAGAAAGGTATGAACGAATCGATGGCGATTCTAACCGAAGTTGCCTCCGGCAATTTAACGCAACGTATGAGCGGTGACTATGCCGGACCATTCTCGCAGATCAAAGGCGCGCTCAACGCCACCATCGAAAAACTCACCAGCATCGTGATGCAGATTAAAGCATCGGCTGAACAGGTGAACTCGGCAGCCAGCGAGATTTCGGCGGGCTCGGGCGATTTGGCACAGCGTACACAACAGCAAGCTTCGTCGCTGGAGGAAACCGCCGCCAGCATGGAAGAGCTGACGGGTACTGTGCGCCAGAACTCTGAGAATGCGAAAAATGCCAACAACCTTGCTGGCCAGGCGCGTGGCGTTGCCGAAGAAGGTGGCAAAGTCGTCGGTGATGCGGTGGGGGCGATGGAAAATATCGAAAAATCGTCGCAGAAAATTTCTGAAATCATCGGCGTGATTGATGAGATTGCCTTCCAGACCAACCTGCTGGCGCTCAACGCGGCAGTCGAAGCAGCGCGCGCAGGCGAAGCAGGCAAAGGCTTCGCGGTGGTAGCATCGGAAGTACGCTCGCTCGCGGGTCGTTCCGCCTCGGCATCGAAGGAGATCAAAACACTGATCAACGAATCAAGCCAAGAGGTGAAGTCAGGCTCTGAACTGGTGAATAAGGCTGGTAAAACGCTGGGCGAAATTGTGACGTCGGTGAAAATGGTTGCTGATATTATCGGTGATATTGCCACTGCTTCGCAGGAGCAAACCACTGGCATCAGCGAAGTTTCCACCGCTGTCTCGCAGATGGATGAAATGACGCAGCAAAACGCCGCACTGGTAGAAGAAAACGAAGCCGCTGCCAGCTCGCTGGTTGATCAGGCGCGCCAGCTTGATGAGATGATGCGCTTCTTCAAAGTCGAAGAAGAAGATAGTGCATCTTCCGGCTTTACGCCTTCTGCCCCCGCGTCGCGCAGTGCGGCTAAGCCTGCTGCCAAGCAAGCGCCTACGCCCAAGCCTGCGACTAAAACTGCCAAGCCAGCGCTGAAAGCAGCGGCTGCTGCCAGCGTGGATAATGACTGGGAAGAGTTCTAGACCGAATGCATGATGAACCAAGCCACACGCGATAAACCATTCGCCTTCTCGGTAGAGGAGTTCAGGTTTATCGCGCAGCTGGTCTACCGCGAGACGGGTATTGTACTCGCTGACCATAAGAAGGATATGGTCTATTCGCGCCTGACGCGGCGTTTGCGCGAATACCGGATGGGCAGTTTTGCAGAATACTGTAATTTCCTGCGCGGCGATGGTTTGAAGGATGAGTTGTTACATCTGGTCAATGCGATCACCACGAACCTAACCAGCTTTTTTCGCGAAGGCCATCACTTCGAGCATCTGGAAAAAGAGGTGCTGCCGGCCTTACTCTCTGCAGGTGCTGCGCCGCGCGTGCGCATCTGGTCGGCGGGCTGTTCACAAGGCTCTGAACCTTATTCGATTGCCATGGTCTGCGCGACAATGTTGGAAAAACATCCGCGTGCGGACATCAAAATTCTTGCAACGGATATTGACACCAACATGCTCGCGCGCGGACGTAGCGGTGAATACCGAAATGAAGACATGAAATCCATTCCGCAGCGCTTTCACAAATTTCTGCAAACCAAGCGACGCGAGGGTGAGCAAGGCATCACCATGGCACCGATACTGCGCAATATGATTACGTTTAATCAGCTCAATCTGCTGCAGGAGCATTGGCCGATGAAAGGCCAGTTTGATATTATTTTCTGTCGCAATGTGGTGATTTATTT
Source organism: Alphaproteobacteria bacterium (assembly GCA_022841525.1). GTDB lineage: Bacteria > Pseudomonadota > Alphaproteobacteria > Rickettsiales > UBA3002 > JALHRI01. The sequence goes on from JALHRI010000030.1 coordinate 3,616, forward strand.
CGACAAAGAAACCCAGAAAGTACTGTTTGATCGCTACGCCAACCAGTCAAAGGCAGGCGCTTGGCTGTATATCGGCCACTCCGAGAGTTTGTTCAATGTCTGTGACCGTTACAAGCTGCACGGCAAAACCATCTATAAAAAAGTGAGCTAGAGGTGACTAAAAAAATCCGTGTGATTGTGGTTGATGATTCGCAGTTCATTCGTGAGCTTTTTTCCTCCGTACTGGCGAGTGACCCAGAAATTAACGTGGTCGCAACCGCTGAAGACCCGCTGGATGCGCGCGAAAAAATCAAACTACACAATCCGGATGTGATTACGCTGGATGTCGAGATGCCGAAAATGGACGGCATCGCCTTTTTAGATAAAATCATGTCGCTGCGGCCGATGCCGGTGGTGATGGCCTCTACGCTGACGCAAAAAGGTGCAGACATCACGCTGCAAGCACTGGAAATGGGTGCGGTAGATGCGATTGGCAAGCCTTCTGATTTTAGTAAATCCGAAGAGTTTACCAAAGAGCTGATTCACAAAGTGAAGGCTGCCGCGACGATCAAAGTGCGCGCACGCGCGCGCAGCGACAAGGCAGACCCGAAAACTGCGCCTACCATGCTTAGCTATAAGGGTAGTTTAACCAAGCCACTGATTGCGATTGGCGCCTCCACCGGCGGGGTTGAGGCACTGAGGGAAGTCTTGCATGTGCTTCCGGCAGAGTGCCCGCCAATTGTGATTACCCAGCATATGCCCGCGGCATTTACCGCAGCCTTTGCCGAGCGCCTCAATAAAATCTGCGCCATTACGGTGGAAGAATCCGCGCACGGCAAGCCCTTACAGCTAGGCCATGCCTACATTGCCCATGGCGGCGCACATTTATACATCGCCAAGCAAGCTGGAAAATATATCTGCCACCACCGCGATAGTGAACTCGTATCAGGCCATAAACCCTCGGTAGATGTGTTGTTTGATTCCGTGGCCACCACCGCTGGCGATCATGCCGTGGGCGCCATTCTCACCGGCATGGGTAAAGACGGTGCGCAAGGCCTGCTCAAAATGCGGCAGGCAGGTGCCCATACGCTGGGTGAAAGTGAGGCAAGTTGCATAGTGTACGGCATGCCGCGCGCCGCTTACGAGCTGGGCGCAGTCGAGCGCCAGTGTCATTTACGCGACATGGCAGCAGAAATTCTGAAATTATGCGCGCAGCTATAAGGCAGCACTTGTAACTCATTTAAGCACACACCAAGTTGGTACCATGCACTACACTACACACAGCAGCGAAGGTTCTTGCGAAGCGTTAATGCAAGGGCGATTCACCTTCACCGATAATGAGACATTCCGCCAAATGCTCGATGAGCTTACCAAGCCCGGCATTAGTCAGATTATCTTGGATGTTGCGGGCATTGACTACATTGATTCAGCGGCGCTGGGCATGTTTCTGTTACTGCGCGATGCAGCGAGTAAAAAACATATCAGCGTTACGCTTAAATCACCGCAAGGTCAGGTGAAGAAAATTTTTGATGTTTCGCGTTTTGATCAGCTTTTCAAAATCATTTAGCGCAGATAGGCGCTAGCTATGGTGAATCCTACTGTTTCGTTGCGGCATACGCTCTCAACCATCTTAGTGGTGGATGACACGGAGTTTAACCGTGTCATTGTTTGCGATATTCTAAGCAAAGCCGGGTTTAAGAATTTACTTGAGGCATCTAACGGTGTGGAAGCACTGGAGATCGTAAAATCACAGCCGGTAGATTTGATTATCACCGATTTAGTGATGCCAAATCTCGATGGCTTTGGCTTCTGTAAACAGTTTTTTGATCTGAATCTTCCCAAGCGTATTCCGGTGCTTGTTCAAACGGCGATGAACGATCCGAATGAGCGCCTGGAAATTTTTAATGCCGGTGCCAGCGATTTATTGGTGAAACCGATCAACCCGAAAGAGCTGATTTCGCGCATTAGCCTTCATCTGGATTATGCGTTTTCCATCAACGATCTTGCGCAGTATCAGCACCGTATGGAAGAAGAGCTCGCGCTGGCGCAGGAAACTCAGCGCGCCCTTATGCCGGAACCGGATGATCTGGAATCACTGGTACGCTCGCACAAGCTGGCTGTTTTATACCATTACCAGCCGTCGCTTAAAATTGGCGGTGATTTATGGGGCATGTCGGCCATTCACCCCGACCGGATCGGGTTCTTCGCGTTTGATATTTCCGGTCATGGAATTTCTGCGGCGATTCAGGCCTTCCGCCTGCACCTCACCATCCATTTACCTGCCCTGCTGGACATGAAACCTGCCGAGCTGATGCAGGAGATTAATGCGCGTGCAACGCATATGTTCAAACCTGGTCAATTTGCAGTGTGCATACTTGGCGTGATCGATACAAAGCAAGGCGTGCTGGAATATAGCTCTGCTGGTTTTACTGCGCCATTGTTACTCAGCGCCAGCTCTGGCGAGGTACAAGCGCTTCCCCATCATGGAATTCCAGTTGGGATTGATGAAAAAATTAGCTACGAAACCCACCGCTTCACCTTTAGCAAGGGCGATAGTTTGCTGCTTTACAGCGACGCGCTTATTGAGTCGCCCTGCGGCACCAAGGCTCAGGCCTTAAGTGAATCAGCGATCGCAGCGATCATGAAGCAATCTTTAGCTCGCGCTGATGTCAGCAACAATGCGCGCGCCCATGCGATCGATGCCTTAGTCAGCACTGTCAGCGAATGTGAAGGAGAGCCGGCCATCATCGCCGACGATTTGATGATCGTGCTCATGTCGCAAACTTAAGCTGCTAAATGTTCCGAAGTGATCCAGCCGCCACCAAGCACGCGGTTACCTGCATACGCCACGCACGCCTGACCTGGGGCGATGCCCTCATAGCCAGATTCCAGCATGATGGTGCTACGCGCTGTATCTTCCAGCGTGATGGATGCTTTGACTGGCTGCTGCGCGGAGCGCATTTTTACCGTGATCTGATCACTGCCAAGCTCACTTGCTGTGGCAAGCCAGTTCGCCTCTTTCACAAAAAACTGCGTTTTGCGTAGCGCCTCTTTCGGGCCGACGACGACGCGGCGGGAACCCGCCTCAAGGCGAATTACAAATAGTGGCTCGCCGCCGCCAATACCGAGGCCTTTACGCTGACCAATCGTGTAATGAATAATGCCCGGATGGGCACCGACGACCTGCCCGTTGAGATCGACAATCTGCCCAGGCTGCGCAGCATCTGGGCGGATTTTTTCAATCACCTTTGCGTAGCCGCCGGTGGGCACGAAACAAATATCCTGACTATCCGGCTTATCAAAAGTGGGCAGACCGTAGCTCTCTGCTAGCTGGCGGGTTTCTTCCTTGCGCAATCCACCCAGTGGAAAGCGCAGAAAATTCAGCTGTTCCTGCGTAGTTGCAAATAAAAAATAGCTCTGGTCTTTGCCCTGATCTACCCCGCGATGAAGCTCAGCGCCGTTTTTTCCCATCACACGCTGAACGTAGTGACCGGTAGCCATGCAATCGGCTCCTAAATCGCGCGCGACACTCAGCAGATCCTTAAACTTGACCGATTGATTACAACGCACGCAAGGAATGGGCGTTGCGCCACTAAGATAGGTCTCCACAAAATCATCGACCACGGCTTCCTTAAACTTGCTTTCGTAATTGAGCACGTAATGCGCGACACCAAGGCGCTCGGCCACTTGCCGCGCATCACCAATATCCTGCCCTGCGCAGCACGCGCCTTTTTTGCCCACCGCAGCGCCGTAATCATAAAGCTGCAGCGTTACCCCAATTACTTGGTAGCCTTCATGATGCAACATCGCAGCCACCGTCGATGAATCCACGCCGCCCGACATGGCTACTACCACCTTGGTGTCCGCAGGATGCTTAGCAAAACCCAGACTGTTGAGCGCGTGTGTCATGCGCTGGTTTCTACAATGCTGCGTGTGAAATGCAACTGGAAGAATCCGAGCGCCAATCCGTGAAAAAATCATGTGTCGCAAGATATTAAGCTGTTTTTAGCTCAACAGCCAATCTAACTGGGCAAATTTTACCCAGTCGCTCTGCGGTATCGTGCAATATTCACAGAATCGTCACATTTCTAGGGGCTTATTTCTGTTAGATTACAAGGTGAGAAACTCTATGAAACACATTGCAGATAGCACCCCTCCTCCGGTATCCGACCCCACACAGGGCCAAGGTGACGCGCCTCTTGCCGCGCCTGCTGCCACGCCCACACCATCTGTCGCGGCTTCTTATGTGAGCACTCCGTTTGCCTCCAATACGCAAGCGGCGAATTGCAACACCTTTGGCGAAAAACTCTATAGCGGCGTGTTCGACTGGGGGATCAATTTTGGTGTCAACCTGGTAATCTCTGCTGGATTTACGCAATGGACGAAGCACAGCAGACTGCCGATCTGGAAGAATGCGCCCATTGGGAAAAACTTTTTTGGTGCATCACCGGAATCCGCTTTTAATGGCGTGCGTGACTGGATGAAACGCAGAACTGGTTTTTCTGAAGACATCGCCAACCGCATGGCCGATGCATTAACCCTCACCACTGCCGGTACTGCCGTCATGGTTCCCAGTGTCTGGCTGGGTGCCAAAATTAAATCCGACTTTATACGAGCCGCGGATGGCTGGTGGTATGGTAAGCAGGCGTTGGATACTGACCCGTGGTTAGAGCATCGCCATGCATTAATCGAGGATGCCCCCAAAGCCACCTTGGCCGGTGCTGTCATTGGCCGCGCCGGTACTATGCTCGCCGTGCAGGCCGCCGCCATTGGGATAGGGGATAGAAAAAATGCGATTACCTGGCTGGGTAAGCAATGCAACAATAACACTCTGCAGAAATTTAAGGGGCTAGATTTTTACTCGGTGAAAATCGGCCATGCTGCCGGCAGTGCACTCACCGATGCCATGCCCAAAACTGCGGCAAGGCTGGATGGTTTTGCCCAGCGCATAGGCTTTGGCCATTCGACCGAGCAAATTAAACTATCGCCTAACTTGATCAGCGCGCCCTACACCGGAGCAATGGCCGATTATACGCGCTACTCTGCGCTTGATACCATGTACACGCTGGTGACAATGAGCACCATTCATCCGATCATCCATGCCATAAAACAAGTAATTCCTGGCATGACCTACAAGGATGAATCAAAACGTCCCAAGAACCGTGTGACTGAAGCGTCGCGTCAGGGGCTTATTTGCGAGAGAACCCGTGAGGTCTCTGCATGAGTGAGGTAGTAAAACAGCACGAAGCAACCGCCGAAAAAGCCAAACGTGAACAATCCGGCTACCGGCTGGGCGATATCCCCCAACGTATTAAATCGTTTGGTGAAAAAGCTTTTGATTGGCTGGTTTACGGTGGCATTGGCTTTGTATCTAACGAACTAGTTTCCGCTGAAATATCCAAATTTAGCGATAAGGAGAGCACGTTTTTACATCGCTGGAAAACAAACACAGAAAAAACATTGCTCGAAAAAACGACACCTGCACTGGAAAAGTTCAGCAGCAAACGCTCTACTAAATCCTATTTCAAGATCGATCATTTCTGGGGCACCAAGAACCTTCAGCAAACGCTGATTAAAAATCCGCTAGCCATATTTATTCTGACCATTGGCGGTAATTTAATGGTGATTCCCATTCGCTTAATGGAAGCGGTCAAAGATCCTGTTGTTCATACCATCAATGAATTGTGGTACGGCAAGGAAAAAGCCAACTCGGCCGAAATGAAAGAAATTCGCACAGATATGAACGCCGAGCCGCAGCAAAGCTGGGCATCACAGATTCAAAGCAGACTGGTAACATTGTTTGCTGCAATCAGCTTATATTTAGTCGCAGGATCTCCGAAATCTCCAACCACTTGGGCACTCAATGATACAAAACTTGATCGCTGGTGCAGCCTAGATCGTATCGGCACCAATTTCGCCCGTAAGCTTGAGATATTTGTGCATCCAGAGAGAAAAGCCGACATCATGCAAATAGATAAGCTGTCTCCCTACACTGTTTTGAAAGAGAGCAAGCTACCCTTAAAACTCAAAGATAGTATTTTCACCCTTAATGCGCACAAATATTCGCAAGTTTTTACAATCAGTGCAGCAACTTCTCTTTTATTCTATCTGACCACACGCGTGTTTGCCGCGCGGCAGGAACGAAAGCATCTTTCCCGCAGGCTAGAAAACGAAAGAACTTACGTAACCGCTCAGCCGATAAAAGAAGAAGCCTCCAGCGATAAAACACTGGCTGCAGATGAAAATCAGGCTGAAAAGTCTGCGCCATCACGTCCGCAGGGCCAAATTCATCAACCAGATTATCACGGCCAGCAGAGCCAGAGCCCTACTCTGGCCACCGCAGCGGGCTAATCTATTGTCTTTATGCAATCCATGCGTTAGCAATAGTCCATGCTTGTAATTCGCACCCAGCCTTCTCTCAATCGCGACTTTACGTTGCTGTCGCTATTTATCATCTTCTTGATGGTGTTAATGTCGGGCTGGGTAGCGTTTGAAACCTATGAAAGCCAAAAACGCGAGATCACGACACGACTTAAAAGCGCCTCTGCGCGGATGGATAATGCCCTCTCTCTGGATATTTCCCATGCGCGCTACATCATGCAGGCAATTGGCAAGCAGCTGATCGAGCAAGATATCAGCGATCATCCGAAAATTGCCAAAACCTTCCAGTCATTCGACGTATTTGACAAGGCGGATCGGATGATTTTTTCCTGGGTGAGCCGCGATCAGCAATTAGTGGTCAACAGCCATTTTGGCGTATTAGAAAACGCCATTGACGTCTCCGACCGCGACTATGTGAAACGCGCACTGAGTGAGCCGTGGAATATCACCATTGGCAGGCCAATTAAGGGGCGTATCAGCAAGCGCTGGGTGTTGCCGATGAGTATGGGTATTGCTCAAGAGAACGGCACGTTTTTGGGTGTGCTGTATGTTGGGCTAATCATCGACACACTCAAAGATGAAGCCTCGCGCGCCGTTGGCGATAAGGCGATTGATTTTGCGGTGACCAACCGTGCCTTCAGCCTCATGACGCAGTCCTTCACAGAAGATGGCGGCTACACCCGCTATTTCGATTTAACCGAACTGCTCAAGCAAGACTTTATCGCCCCACAAAAAGGCCTCTACAGCACTGCTCTGCCCTGGGATTCCAGATCGCTCTACAGCTATTACCGCACGGCAGATAGCTTGCCGTTTATCTATTTCCTTACATACAGCCGCGAAGAAAGCATGAAGGCGCTTCGCCAGCTGATGATCGCCCGCATCTTCCAGCTGGTTGCCGTTGGCACATTTCTTTTATTTGTTCTCTGGACGGTGCGTAAGCGTATCATCCAACCCGTGATTGGCCTAAGCCACTACACACGGCAGGCAACGCTTGGAACCAGTTTCGATGCACAGGCCAATAGCGGGCCGCAAGAAATACAATCCCTCACCCGCGAGATCTATAAATTCTGGTTATATGTTCAGGAAAGAAAACGCATAGAATCTGAGCTTCGTCTGAAGCTTGCCGAACTTGTACGCATTCGTGAATCTGCAAATTTAACCAACAAAGTGAAGTCGGAATTTTTCACGTTTATCGCCGAGTCACTCAAGCCCGCCATGCAGTCCATTCGCGAGCAGTCTGAAACCATTAAGGACCAGCATTTCGGCCCCATCACCAACCAGAAGTATCTCAAAAATGCGGACGATGTTTTTTATCAGGCCAGCGCCGTACTGAGAACGCTGGATGAAATGATCCGCATTGCAGCGGCAGAAAGTGGCTTGATTGCACTGAAAGAGGAAGAGGTCAACACACTGCACGTGCTCCAGAAAACTATCAGAGGGTTTTACGAAGAACATCATCACTCGTATCAGGTGCAGCTCGATACCAGCTCGCCAATTCCGAATATGCTCGCTGACAAGCTGCGGCTCAGACAATTATTCGCCTGCGTACTGGCGGTGGCGGCGCAGAATATCAGCAGCGGCGATAGCGTGCGCATCTCCGGCAACATCCGTGGCGGCAGGCTGAATCTATTTTTCTCATTCGTGAGCGATGGTAAACGACAAAACTCGCATGCGCCTTCGCTGCAAACCAGCATGTCGGTGGCGATTGCGCGACTGCTAATTGCCCTGCACGATGGCGTATTTGAAATGAAAAGCACGCCAGACCGCGTGACGACGATCACGCTGCGCTTTCCCGCTGAGCGGCTGCAGTAATTCTACCAGAATGTATTACTACGCGGAAAGCCGGTAGGCGGCAGCTTGCCCTGCCCTGCACGATTGCCCAGCCAGGGGCGCATATCGGCCTCGGTGCGGGTGCGCTCGCCACTCACCCAGCTGAGGCCCTCGGCAAAGGTGAAGGTGGTAACATCCGCCAAATGCGCGTCTTTGAATTTCTGTAGTGCCACGCCCTGCCCGCGTTTCATGGTTGGCACCTGATCAAGCGGGAAGACCAGCATTTTGCGGTTGGTGCCCACGACGGCGACGTGGTCGCCAGCAATTTTCACGCAGGCACTGGCTTTTGCACTATCACTGGCGCTGAGCACTTGTTTACCGCCACGCGTCTGCGCCAGCATGTCTTTGGCTTCGACCACAAACCCTTTGCCATTATCCGCCGCCAGCAAATAGCGATCTTCCGGACTGTACACCTGGATGGTGATAATTTCTTCCTGATTATCCAGCTCCATCATCAGGCGCACTGGCTCGCCCTGACCTTTGGCGCTGGGCAGTTTATCGCATGGCAGGGTGAAGCATTTACCATCGGTGGCGAACACCAATAATTTATCGGTAGTTTTGGCGAGAATCTGGAAGCGCGCTTCATCGCCTTCTTTGAATTTCAGGTCGGGCAGTTCTTCGAAATGGCCTTTGAACGCGCGAATCCAGCCGAGTTTGGAGCACACCACCGTAATCGGTTCTTTCTCGATAAACGCCTCAAGCGATACTTCCGTCAGCGCGGGTGCGCCTGCAATTTCGGTGCGGCGCGCACTTAGGGCCTTATCGGCGGCAAAGCGTTTTTTAAGCGCCTTCACCTGATCTGCAATCGCCTCCAAACGCAGGCCTTCGTCTTTGAGTAAGGTTTTTAGGCCCTTAAGCTCATCTTTAAGGAGCTTATGCTCTTTCTTAATCTCAATTTCCTCAAGCTTGCGCAACTGGCGCAGGCGCATGTTCAAAATCGCTTCGACCTGCAGATCGCTTAAGGAAAACGTCTCCATCATCACCGGTTTGGGCTCGTCTTCCTCGCGGATGATGCGGATGACCTCATCGAGGTTCAAATAGCAAATCAGCAGGCCGGAGAGAATCTCCAGTCGGCGCTCAATCTGCGCAACGCGGTGGTTTGATTTGCGTACCAGTACTTCGTGGCGATGATCGATGTAGGCTTGCAGAATCTCGCGCAGATTTTGCACACGCGGCACGTTATCCGCGCCCAGCACGTTGAGATTCATGCCGTAGCGCACCTCAAGGTCGGTCACCTTAAACAGTGACTCCATCAGAATTTCTGCTTCTACGCTGCGGCTTTTCGGCTCCAGCACGATGCGGATCGTATCGGTGGATTCATCGCGAATACCGCCGAGCAGAAAGAGCTTTTTCTCGCGGAATAAATCGGCGATTTTTTCAATCAGCTTCGATTTTTGCACCTGATAGGGAATCTCGGTAATCACCACCTGATACAGGCCGTGGCTTAGTTGTTCCTTTTCCCACTTCGCGCGCACCCGCAGACTTCCACGGCCGGTTTCATAGGCAGCGCGGATGGTTGCTTCGTTCTCAACAATCACGCCACCGGTTGGGAAATCCGGCGCGATGATATGTTTGCACAGCGCTTCCACGCTCATGTTCGGGCGCTTGATCAGCTGCACCAACGCATCGCAAATTTCCAGGATATTGTGCGGCGGAATGGCCGTGGCCATGCCCACGGCAATACCTTCAGACCCATTGGCCAGCAGGTTAGGAAAGCCTGCAGGCATGACCACTGGTTCAGATTCCTCCCCGTCATACGTCGGGCGGAAATTAACCGTATCAGCGTCCATGTCTTCCATCAGCGCCATGGCAACATCGGTCAGGCGCGCTTCGGTGTAACGCATGGCGGCGGCGTTATCGCCGTCGACCGAGCCGAAATTACCCTGACCATCCACCAGCGGGTAGCGCACGGCAAAGTTCTGCGCCAGGCGCACCAGCGTATCGTACACCGCGCTATCGCCGTGCGGATGGTATTTACCAATCACATCCCCCACGACGCGGGCGCATTTTTTATAACCGGACTTCGGATCAAGGCGCAGCTGCAACATCGCGTACAGCAAGCGGCGATGCACGGGCTTTAAGCCGTCGCGCACATCGGGAAGCGAGCGGGCAGTAATCGTGGAGAGCGCGTAGGCAAGGTAACGCTCGCCGAGTGCGTCTTTGAAGGAAACATCATCAATCTTGGAAACCGCCGCCATAGAGGCGTGTTTTTAATGATTAACGTACGATTTGCAAGGGTTTTAAGAGAATGAAGGCTGTTAAGTGATCTGGACGGGGGATCTATCAGAGAGCTGCCGCAGCGGTGCTGCTGGCTGGTCTGATGGCTGAGGAACATATTGCACCCCAGCCAAAGGCTTTGGCGCGATTTGTCGTGCAATACTCTCAAAAAATTGCCGCTGCTCTTCACACGTCACTTTGCGATCACCATTGACATCCGCAGAATTGCTCATTCCCTGAGGAACCGGATAGTCACCTAAAACACACCCTAAATTCATTGTTTTAGGGCCTGTGAGTGACATGCCGGTAGACGGCGCGTTACCTTGAGATTGACCTGCAGGCGCCGAAGCCGGGGCCTGATCGTTATCACCACCACTATGAAAAGCCCTAAAGCCAAGAACCATCCCAAAAACGCCGGCCATGACTCCGAGGATTTTTCCGAACCAGCTATTGCCTGTCAGCGAATTGGTAATCAGATAAAACAGCGCGCCCACACCGCCAGCACCTGCAACCCCACCAATGCTGAGATTAGACATTTTATCTTTCAGACCGGCAAACATGCCTTGCAGCCAGCCCATGATTCCGCCGCCCGCTTCCTGAGCAGCCGCAGCTGCGTCAGAGACTTGTTTAGCAGCATCATCAGAGTTAAAGCCTATTTCCTTCAGCAGCTCTCCAAGTCTTCCTGTTGCTGAATTATAGGCATTTCGGGTTGTGTCTATTAGCGCTACTGCCGGATCATCTCTTACGCTTAACCCGAATAAGTAAGCGGCTTGAACCATATGGTTCTGATTTTTGAAGGCCTCGCCAAGCAGCGCGGCAGCAACATTCTGGTTGCCAATTTTTCCCATTTCATTGAGCGAATCCACCATCAAATCGCTCATGGAAATAGTTAAATCACTCTCTAGAGAGGTCCGAGCTTTGCTCTGGAGTTGACTAGCATTCAGACCCGCAAAAGCCTTATTTTGCTTGAAGGTATTGAACTTGGCTTCAACGGAGGCAGCGAGAGTTTCAAGTTTAGTAATCTCGGTCGACGCATCTTTCAATTCATTCAGCCAAGTCGGCTTTCCATTAGGATTACGCATGTAGGCGATTAATTCTTTATACTTCCCTTGGCGTTCCTGTTCTTTTCCCTTCTCGTTAAGTTCAGGTGCATGCACATTGAGAAAATTATTTACTTGTGCGTAAAAATCTTTCTCAGCTTTCAAATATTCGGAAGCCGCTTGCAGAGCAGCAAATGCTTCTGCAGGGCTAAGTCCGGTTGTATTGGTTTCAGTAGTCATAGTTTTTTCCTACCCTGATAGTAGCAAACTTCGTGGAGGAGAAATGTGACAATATGATGAAATTATGTGCCGAGGCGCCAGCCGTCATTGCGAACGTAGTGAAGCAATCCAGCAGTAAAGGGAAATGGCAACGGAACTGGATACACCCACTGGACTGCAGCGGCCTTTCAGGCCTCGCAGTGACAGTTATACAAGCCTACGCCTTCATGCCCAGCATGGCGTAAAGCGGTGCTTCTTCGTCGATCACGGTGTAAAACTCACGCGTGACAGGCTTAGCAAAGCCGGTAGCCACCATATGCTCAAGCAGTCCGGCGAGTTGATCCCAATAGCCTTGATAATTATAGATAATTACCGGTTTGTTATGCAGGCCAATCTGCCGCCAGGTGATCACCTCGAACATTTCATCGAGCGTACCACAACCACCAGGCAGAATCACAAACGCGTCAGAATGATCATACATAAGCTGCTTGCGCTCGGGCATGCTATCGACCAGAAACATCTTGGTAAGCCCCTGATGTTCCACCTCAATTCTCCCCAGCGAGCGTGGGAATACGCCCACCACTTTGCCACCATTTTCCAATGCTCCGTTGGCCACTTTGCCCATCAGACCGCAGTCACCTCCGCCGTACACCAGCTGAATATTATGCTTGGCAAAATCACGCCCTAAACGATAGGCCATGTCTAAATGTTGTTGTGGAACAGCGTTTTGTGCGCCGCAAAAGACGGCAACCGATGAGAACGTCATGAATAATCCTTTTTGTTATTATCTATTCTATCTACTTAAAAGCCGTGCGCTTGTAACGATTTTCGGTGAGCGAATCAAGCGCAGCGTGTGCGATGCAGCGATGTCTCAAATGTTTTCCTCAAGCTGCGTGCTGGCAGACAACAGCGCCGCCGAGGCACGATAGACCATCAGCGCTGAACTGATAAACATGGCCATAGTGAGTACGCACGCGCCAAGCACCAGCGCAATTTCCAGCCAGTTAAGCTGTCCAAGCCCGAACGTTACCGCCTGATGGACGATCAGCGTGATGATCATCGCGGAAATCATCCACCAGCAGGCGGCCACTGCGCGCAGTGTCGATGCGCGCGCGCGCGCACTCGTCACGTGCTGCGCCAGCGCATGCGATAGGCCGCGAAGCTCCAGCTCGCGATCGGCAAGCTGGCGTTCACGTGCAGCGAGGATCTGCCCACGCTGATCCAGCACGCCGCGCACCTGCGCTAAATCGCTTTGCAGTTTTTCGATGTTTTCCACTTCACTCGCGCGAAGCTGCGCCATGGTACGCTCTACGGCGGCGACGGCCGTGGCATCGACTTCACCTGCCAGGCTCAAATCGCTTTCGTAGCATTCGGCATGCTCGAAACTCGCGCCGCGCAGCATCGCGCCGAACCAGGCGACATGCGAAAAATGGCTGTAATCAAAGCAGGCTTCTTTCGCATCGGCCGCATCCAAGCGCACATGTTCAATATGGCAGCGCGGAGCCTGAATACTGCGCAGGGTAGCGCGCTGTAGCTCACTGCGCACAATGGTAGTGCCCGGTAGCGATGCCTCGCGGAAATTGGCTTCGCGCAGATTCACATTCTCAAAACGCACCGTATCGAGCATTGCCTGAAGAAACACTGCGCGTTCCATTGCACAGCGCTCAAACCCCGATTGGTTGAGCAGCGCGCGCGCGAAATTCGATAGTTTCATCTGGCAGGATTCAAACTGGGCGTAGCTTACGTCTGCCTCGGCAAAATCCGCCTCTTCCAACTGACACTCAACGAAGCGCGCGCCTTGCAGCGAGGCATTGCGAAACGAGGCCTGCGAGAAGTTGAGACCATGAAATACCTGACCACGCAGATCCGCACCGCGAAAATTGGCGCGCTTGCCCAACTGGCCTGCAGATTCCAGCCAGGAACGATGCGCGTGCGCAATATCCTGCACGGATAGTTGTGGCAAAAACTGCATTGCAGCGGCACTCATTTGCAATCTACCTTGTCTCGTGTCATGGCATTGATTCATGGATGACGAACAACATTATCTAGGACATCGCGCACGTCTTCGCACGCGTTTTTTGCAGGCTGAGGATAGTCAGGTGCCAGATTATGAGTTACTTGAGCTTATTTTGTTTGCTGCCAAGCCACGTGGCGATGTGAAGCCGCTGGCCAAACGCCTGCTGAAAACCTTCGGTAGCTTCGATAAAGTGATCTATGCCGATGAGGCCAGCTTGCGCCAGGTACATGAGGTGGGCGATGCGGTGATCGCCACCCTTAAAACCGTGCGCGTATCCGGCGCGCGGATGCTGCGCAGCGAGGTGGAAAATAAACCCGTCATCCAGACCTGGACGGCCTTGATGGATTATTGCCGCCTAAAGCTGGGCCGCAGCAAAGTGGAAGAATTTCACGTACTGTTCTTGAACCATAAACATATCCTCATTGCCGATGAAGTGATGCAACGCGGCACCATTAATCATACAAGTGTCTATCCGCGCGAAATAATTAAGCGAGCACTTGAGCTTTCCGCCTCAGCAATTATTCTGATGCATAACCACCCCAGCGGCGATCTTACGCCTTCCAAAGCCGATATTGAGGTGACGCAAAAAATAGCAGAAGCTGCACGAGCAGTCAGTATAGCGGTTCATGATCACGTGATTATCACGGAGCATGGTAACTATTCGTTCAAAAGCTTCGGACTGCTATGACCGCTTCTATTTCTGCCTCTACCTCTTCCACGCGCTACCTGCTGCCGTGGGTGATTGCCTGTATCGGCCTGATCGTCAGCTATATGGTGTATGCGCGCGCCAGCAAGATCTCGAATGATGAGCATTACCAGCAGAGCCGCACCGAAATGGAGCAGACGCATTACGCCATTCGTCAACGGCTGATGCTGATTTCGACCGATATCTCTTCGATGAAGGCGTTTATCGCCACCACGCCGAATTTTTCGCGCGGGCGCTGGCAGGCATTCATGGATCATCTGCATCATCCGGGCACCAAACAGTTTGATACATTATCGCATCTGATGCCGCTGACTTACTACCTCACGCGCGAAGCTGCAGAGGCGAAACATTGTCATCAATCGCTGCGCTATACGCAGATCAACACACAAATAGAGGAAGTGCCCTGCGAAGCAGTGTTACGCCACTTAAGCGCCCCTACCGCCAAGCGCGACGCATTTTTGTTTCACAATAATCAGGAAAACTCTCATGAGCATGTCTGGTATGTCAGCCCGGTGCTGAAGGGTAAGGATATTCAAGGATGGCTGATTCTAAAGCTGATTACTGAGGAAATTTTTTCGCCTGTGGAGGATCGTTCAGACTCCAATCTCCAGCTTGAGGTCTATGAAAATTTGGGCGCTGCCCTTGATCCGGTTTATACGAATAACACGCTCCCGGCCAAGCCTGCGTCATCCATGAACGGGAGCATGGCGACATTTTTTTATTTTCTTCAACCTAAAATGAGCGTGATGACGCGTCAGAAAAGCTACGGCATTGCCTCCTCGCAGCAATCCAGTGGCAGCCTGCAAAACATTACCGGACTGGGGAATATTCGCTTTTTTCCAGAACATCGGCGCGTACTCTACACGCTTTCAAAGAGCCTATTTCTAGAGGCTAAGCTAAAGCTAGGCGATGTGCATTTTCTC
>JALHRI010000030.1:18937-25059 GCA_022841525.1 Alphaproteobacteria bacterium
CATCAAGCTCAAGCAACCGTTGGGTCAAACCTATGTCGCCATACTGACAACTACACTGACCCTGATGCTTACTGCTTTTATGACGATGCTGATCTGGCTTCAGCTGCGCGTGCGCCACCGCGCTGAAGGCTTAGCGCAAAAAATGAATCAGGACTTGCAGCTCAGCGAAAGTCGCCTGCGCGCGGTGATTGATGGCAGCAATGACGGCATCTGGGATTATGATGTTGCAAGCGGTGACGTATGGTATTCGCCGCGCTGGTTTCATATGCTGGGCTATGAAGACCGTGAGCTTCCCTACGATAATAAAACATGGCAGAAACTGCTTCACCCGGAAGATGCATCCTGGGTGCTACGCACCATTAACGAGCATTTAGCGCGGGGCAAATCGTACGATGTTGCGTTTCGTATGCGCCATAAATCAGGAAGCTACCGCTGGATTCGCGCGCGCGGATTCGTACAGCTACAAGATCAGCAAGTGGTGCGGGTCATCGGCCTCAACACCGATATTACCGAGGAGCGCGACTATCAGCAGAATTTGCAGCAAGCCAAAAATATGGCGGAATCTGCCTCGCGGGCGAAGGCGGAATTTGTGGCCAATATGAGCCATGAAATCCGCACCCCGCTAAACGGCATCATCGGTGTGGTGGAATTATTGCAAGGCACCACGCTGAGTGAAAAACAGCGCCAATACATCAATATCATGCAGTCTTCGAGCATTTCGCTGCTTGAAATCGTCAATGAAATTCTTGATTTCTCAAAAATTGAAGCAGGGCAAATGCGCATTGAAATGCTGGGCTTTAACCTTGCGCAAACTGCAACCGAAGCCGTCGAGATCGCGCAGCAAGCGGCACGCAACAAGTCCGGCCTTGAAGTGATGATGCGGATTGCACCGCATCTGCCACCGCGTTTTATCAGCGACCCTACGCGTATTCGCCAGTGCCTGCTCAATCTGCTCAGCAATGCGGTGAAGTTCACGGCCAAAGGTCATGTACTGCTCAACATTGATGGCCAGCAACAAGCAGATGGGCGCTACCAGCTAGCATTCGCGGTGGAAGATACCGGTATTGGTATTGCACCGGAAAAGCTCGAAACTGTCTTCCAGCAATTCACTCAGGCGGATAGCTCGACCACGCGTGAATATGGCGGCACCGGACTTGGGCTGGCGATTGTAAAAACCATGGCGGAAATGCTGAGCGGAAGCATCAGCGTTAAAAGTACGCTAGGCAAAGGCTCGTGTTTCACCCTGCATGTGACGCTTGAAGAAGATGCGCAGTCGGTACCTTACGTTAATATCGGCGATATGGATGCCTTACAAGGCCTGCGCATTTTGATAGTGGATGATTATCCCGCGAATCTAACGATTTTCGGGGAGATACTCTCGCACTCCGGGATGCAGGTGACGCTGGCTTCAAGTCCCGAAGAAGCGCTGAAGATTGTTCGTCAATCGGTTGAGTCTTCTACCGTGTTTGACTTTGCCCTGCTCGATTTCAACATGCCGGGCATGAACGGCGAAGAATTAATGCTGGCCGTGAAGCACGCGCATCCTAGCTTACTTACACGCTTCATTCTCACTTCTTCTTCCATGCAGCGTGGAGACAGTAGTCGCCTCAAGCAAATGGGCTTTAAGGGGTACTTACAAAAACCGATTACTCAGGAATTATTGCTGAACGCCATCATCTCGGTGCAAAAATTGCTTGCTCAGGGCACGCAAGATATTTTCATCACGCGCCACACCATTAAAGAAGCCTCGCAATTACAGATTAACCGACCACGCGCTGAAAAGGCCGCCGCTATGCATATCCTTGTTGTTGAAGATAACCTCACCAATCAGCAGGTTTTATGCTGGGTGCTCGAAGATGCGGGCATCACCTATGAAGTCGCTTGTAACGGCAAAGAAGCGCTCGATATACTCTCTGCTCAACACCGCATTGACTGTGTGCTAATGGATTGCCAAATGCCAGTGATGGACGGATTTGAAGCCACCAGGCATATTCGTAAATTGGCCAATCACTCAGCAACGATACCCATTATAGCGCTGACCGCCAATGCCAGTAAGGACGATGAGACTCAGGCGCTCTCTGCAGGCATGAATGCGTTTTTAACCAAGCCGGTCGATCCGCAAAAACTACGCGCGCTGCTGGAGAAATATGTGACGATTCGCGATAGCGCTACGGCGAGTCAGCTTGCTGCGCCCGCTTCTGCCATCGACCCGGAAATCATCGGCGCAGAGAAAATTTTTGAAATCACCGGAAAATCACCAGAGCGCATGCAGCGCTTTATTACGCTCTATCAAAAAACATTCGATGCAGAATGTACCTCGATTGCACAGGCAATTTCTGTAGGTGATACTGGTGTGCTCGCGCGCCATGCCCACACCCTCAAAGGTGCCAGTGCAAACTTACATGCGCTGAAAGTGCAAGCCATTTGCGCCGCGATTGAAGCAGCGGCGAAAGAAGGCAACATCGACAAAGCAGCCGCAAAATTTGCGCAGCTGGAGGGTACCTACGCCGCGTTTCTTCGCCAGTTTGAGCAATTACAGGCTACGACGACGCAGGCTGCGGTGTAAGAAAAAATTTCTCGACCTGCATGGTGCTGCGCACGCCTAAATCTTTTTTGTGGCGTTTAATCCAATCCTCGGCGCATCCACGTCCTAAGTCACGCAGTACACTGAAAAACGCATAGTCACCGCGCGTTTTGCTCGATGCATTCAGCCCCGCTTCAATGCTTGGCATCGCTAAATGGTGCATCCGCATGTTTTTATATTCATCGTCCCTCAGCCTGCCCTGATGAATGAGTTTTTTGACAAACTGAATCGCACGCAGCTCGGAAATAAGGCTGGCGTTGAAGGTAATTTCGTTCAACCGACTCATAATTTCTGCCGCATTGGTCGGCGTTTCGCGGCGAAGTACCGGATTAATCTGCACCAGCAATACATCCTGGGCATCGGTATGGTAAATCAGCGGCCAAATAGACGGATTACCCATATAGCCCCCATCCCAATAATCTTCGCCCTCAATGCTGACCGCATGAAACAACAGCGGAATACAGGCGGATGCAAGCAGCACATCGTGCGTGATATCTTCGCAGGTAAATACCCGCGCCTGCCCGCTTGCCACATGGGTTGCGGTGATAAATAACCGGATCGTGCTGCAACTATTGACCCGCGAACAATCGAGCACTTCTGAGAGCACCTCGCGCAGCGGGTTGATATTGAGCGGATTAAGTTCATACGGCGAAAACATCTGCGTCATCATGCTTGCCCAATGCTGCATTTGCTGCATGCCCCAGCCCGGCATCATCTGATCGAGATTTGCCCCGAACGAAGGGCTAAACAAGGTCGCCTTCTCGCTGACGGTGCGCCAGAATTTCTCCAGCGCCGCCTTCGCGCCGGCGCGGTCGCCGTGTACATACCCATCTACCAGCACCGCAGCGTTCATTGCCCCCGCACTGGTGCCGCTAATGGCTTTAATCTCGATATCTTCTTCCTCAAGCAACCGATCCAGCACGCCCCAGGTGAACGCCCCATGCGAGCCGCCACCTTGCAGCGCCAGGTCGAGTGATTTGCTTCCGTTTTTTTTCGGCATAATTACTGCGCGGTCCAGCCGCCATCGGCGGTGATAGCATCACCAGTAATGTTCCCGCCCGCTTCAGAGCATAAAAATACCGCCAGCTCGCCTAAATGTTTCGGCTCGGTGAAGCGCTTGGTCGGTTCTTTTTCACCGAGCAATTTTTTCTGCGCCTCGACAATGCTGATACCTTCCAGCTTCGCTTTATCATCGATCTGTTTTTGCACCAGCGGGGTCAGCACCCAGCCAGGGCAAATCGCATTCACCGTAATTCCAGATTCCGCCGTTTCCAGCGCCACCGCTTTGGTGAGGCCGATGAGGCCGTGCTTGGCCGCCACATAGGCCGATTTATTCGCCGAAGCAATGAGCCCGTGTACCGAGGCAATATTGATGATGCGCCCGTAACCGCGCGCTTTCATGCCAGGAATCGCCGCTTTCATGGCGTGAAACGCGGCGGATAAATTAATCGCCAAAATCGCGTCCCATTTCTCAGTCGGGAAATCTTCCACCGCAGCGGTAAACTGAATGCCAGCATTGTTCACCAGCACATCGACACTGCCAAACTGCACCTCAGTATCGCGCACTAATTGCGCCACTTCGGCGGGCTTGCTCATATCTGCAGCGCTGTAGGCGGTTTTGACCTTATGCGTCACCGCGATGCCGCCGACGAGTTTATCAATCTCTGCACGCTCACCAAAACCATTGAACATCATGTTGCAGCCCGCAGCGGCAAACACCTCGGCAATGCCTAAACCAATCCCGCTCGTAGATCCGGTAACGATGACATTTTTTCCCGTAAGCATGCAAACTCCTAATGATAAGAAGCGTTGTGTAACACGAGAACGAAAACGGTTGAAGTGAAAAAGAAATGGCAGCGCCACCCGAAGCCGAAGGCGTAGGGTGGTGGCTCGAGAGAGATTTGAACTCCCGACCAAGGGATTATGATTCCCCTGCTCTACCGCTGAGCTACCGAGCCGCACCACGCGCAAGCGCGCAACCTAGCCATTTTTTTGTGGCTGTCAAGCGGGCTGGCTAGTTAACGCATTATCGTAAAACTTACAGGTTGAAGAATTTCGCCACGTGAGCGAGCCTCACGTCTCTCTGCCAGTAATTTTTTTAATTGGTCTGCATTATTTGTGTTAATTCTTTGCCGCTCAAGTGGAGACTCAGTAGTGTCATATCGTATGTTAGCAGGCCTATTTCTTAGTTGAAAGGAATGAGAATCATCGAGCCCTACAGTCCTGACGCAAGACAATAACGCACTTGCTAGAGAGGCGTTATCTATCATCGACTTAATATAGGTTTCACGCGAATCAATTTCTCTTCTTATAGTATAATAAGAATACCTTGAGTCGTAACAATGCGGATGAAGAGCAGCTAGTTCTTGTATAGTGTGGGCTATCTTAGGCTCAATGGCATAATACTCAGCAACAATGTTGATAAAATCTTCTATTTTCTTACGAGCTAGTGCTTCCAAAGTAAAAGTGTCAACACTCTGTCCATTCTTTGCAATCGCATCAAACAACGCCTGTCCTGATGGAAATTTTGTGTTTGCTGTTCTTTCGCTCATAATAACACTCCTGCCCATTGCCATTAGCATCAAAAATGCTTTCAATTTATGAACATTTTGTGAAGATTCTAACTTTTGTTATCCCCGCGCAGGCGAGGATCTCCGAGAGTTTATGCGGTACGCACGGGGATCCCGGGACAAGCCCGGGATGACACGCCCCCCCAATTCACCCCAGCTGCAAGCTTTCCAGTGCGGATTTAAGCTCGTAGGTGAATTTGCGGCGTTCTTCCTCGCTATATTCGCTGCTGGTGGTGCCCCATACGGGGTTTGGCCAGGCCACGTCATGCGGGTAGCGGGCGATGATATGCACGTGTAGCTGCTCCACCTGATTGCCCAGCGCCGCGATGTTGAGCTTATGCGGTGTCACCAGCGCCTGCAGAATATGCGATACTACCGCAATTTCATCGGAAAGCTGGTGCTGCTGGCTGCGGTCCAGATCAATCCACTCGCGGGCATCCTCCACGCGCGGGATCAGCAGCACCCACGGAAAATGTTTGTTATTCATCAGCCGCACGCTAGAAAGGGGCAAATCGGTCACCTCGAAACTGTCGGCTTCCAACCTGCGGTGTAGAATAAAACTCATGGGAACCTCGTGAATAAATTTTTAACCAACCTCTTTTTCGCCATGACGCGAGCAAAAATCTGGCTCCAGCGCTCCTCTCCCCCATTGGGGGAGAGGCTGGGTGAGGGGGAAGCTGAAAGGGCACGACATGCCACAACTTCACCCTCACCCCACCCTCTCCCTAAGAGAGGGAGAGGGCTTTGTTTGCGTTACACTTACCTGTACCTAGTGCTGATCCCGTTCGTCAACTGGTCGTTCGCGCATGTGCCCACCGTACCCATGCCTGACGGCGGCAACTGGGCACCGCTTTCGATTATCACTGGCCTGATTTTAGTGTTCCGCGATTTTGCCCAGCGCGAAATTGGCCATTATATTTTCATCCCACTGCTGTTTGGTGTGGCGATTTCTTACGAGATGGCGGGTC
>JALHRI010000031.1 GCA_022841525.1 Alphaproteobacteria bacterium
CGCCTGTTCCACCTGCCACGTCATTGTCGATGAGGCATATTACAGCAATCTACCCACCGCGACGGATGATGAAGAAGATATGCTCGATTTGGCGTTTGGTCTGACGCACACCTCGCGTCTGGGTTGCCAGATCATGATGAACGATAGTCTCGATGGCTTAAAAGTCACGGTGCCTTCGGCTACACGCAATATGGTCAGCGGCCAGCACTAACCGGTTTTTCCCGCACAAGGATATTTTATGAGTTCAAATCCCGATCACCAGCCCACCGTTATTGTGACCGAAAAAACGGGCGCCAGCGATGTCCGCAAAGTGCCAGCCAGTAAGCTGCGTAAATTTCTGCTTATCGCCCTGGCGGTTGTGGGGCTCGGCGGTGGCGCGGTGTTTTTCTTCTCAAAACAGGGACTCAGCGAAGCCGTGCTCTCAAAATTGCTCGATGACTGGATTGCCGATCAGGAAATGCAGGCCAAAGCCGAAGGTACGGAAGTGGATCTGCGCTATCAATCCATCACGCTTAAGGGCGGGCTTACTGAGCAAACCGTTGAGATTGACAACCCCAGCATCATGATTGCAGAGACGGGGCTTTCCATCGCCGATTCTGCTGACCGCGCGAAAGAAATCAGCACCAAGCGTTTGCTGCTCTACCCGCAAGGGGTGAACTTGGAGAATGTTCGTATCGAACTGCCGGATCCGCTGAATGTCACCTATCAGGGGCAGCAACATCCGGTATTTACCTTTGCACCCAACACGCCGCTGATGGTCAGCGTGAAGAAAGAGGTGGAAGGCACGTCAGAATTCATGGTGGTGAATCATTATTTCCCGACGCAATGGAAGATCACGCATCTCAAAGAGCAGGAAGCCGGTGGCCTGGAAGATGCCACGCCGGTGCTTACCCCAACGTATGAGAGCTTTACCTTATCGGCAGCGGAGGGTGGTCGTTACTACTCGCGGATGCTCAAAGACGGCACGCTAGGCGAGGGCAATCTTGCGCTTGCTTCCGTGGCGATTGCCGATGAAGCCGGACAGGAAGTCTTCAGCCTGAAAGACGTGAAAAGCACGTGGAAAGGCGCCATCGAGCAAGGCACGATGCAGCAGCATTTCACGCTGGCGTTAGCAGATATAGAGTATGGTGATAGCCTGCCTGAGCTGGCGCCGTATGCGCCGCAATCGCTTGCGATTGATGCCAGCCTTAGCGCGCCTGAGGGCGATGTTTCGGGGCAGACCATGAAGCTGAATCTCTCGCAAATGAAGCTGGCTATTGGTAACGCGTCCCTCTCACTGACTGGCAATTTGGAAACCAAAGAGGGTGAAATGCTGCCGCTGGGTCAGCTCGATGCGTCAGTCAGCGGCCTCTCAGCCCTGCTTGCGCAACTTCAGCGCGATGGGGTGGTGGATGCTGCTGCCGTCAAATCGGTACAGGATACTGCTAATCAGATCGGTGGTGGTAAAGCCGATTTATCGGGTGAATTTGCGTTTTCAATTACCCGTCAGCCCGGGGCGGGCATGATGGTGGGCAAAGCGCCGCTGGAAAATCTTCTGGCAACGGTGCTCAGCTCGGCGTTCAAAGGCATCAGCATGCAGCCGCATTCTGGAGCGGCGGGCGCTGCGCAGGAACCTGCTTCCGGGGCGCAGTAACATGGCACGCAAGCTGGCTAAAAAATCAGCAAAACTTAAAGCGCCAATCAAGAAAAAAGCGGCTAAGGCCTCGGGTCATCTGCCCGTCTGGGATTTACGCGATTTGTATAACGGCGTGAAGGATGCCACCATTACCCGCGATCTGGCGGAGGTGGATGCACTCACGCGCGAGTTGGAAAAGCGCTACCGCGGGGGCATCACCACGCTGAACGCTGAGGCACTGGGCAAAATGCTCAAAACCTACGATCAGCTGCAGGATAAAGCCGGTAAGCTCGGCAGTTACGCGCAGCTGGTATACGCAGAAAACATGCGCGATGCGGCGGTAACACAGTTTTATCAGAACACCACTGAGCGCCTGAATCACTGCGCCACGCGGCTGGTGTTTTTCACTCTGGAGCTGAATGCCATCAGCGAAAAACAGCTTGCGGCGCACGCCAAAACATCCAGCGTGGTGGCGCATTACATGCCTTGGCTGAAGCAACTGCGCAGCCTGAAGCCCTATCAGCTCAGCGATGAGCTGGAATCTTTCATTAGTCAGCAGCAGGTGGTGCAGGCATCGTGGCAGCGTTTGTTTGATGAAACCATCGCGCGCCAAAGCTTTAAGGTGAAGGGAAAAACGCTCGGCTCGGCGGAAGTGTTCGATTTGATGTGCTCACCGAAAGCGCCGCTGCGCAAAGCCGCTGCTAAGGAAATTGCGCGCGTGCACGAAGAAAGCGCGCCGCTGTTTGCGCTGATTACCAACACGCTCGCCAAAGCCAAAGCGATTGAAGATGATGCGCGCGGATTTAAGCTGCCTATCAGCAGCCGCAACGTGAGTAATCAGGTAGAAGATGCGGTGGTGGATGCGTTGATCGACACTGTGAAGCGCAATTATCCCAAACTCGCGCATCGTTATTATCGCTGGAAAGCCAAGCAGTTTGGTAAGAAAAAGCTCGATTACTGGGATCGTAACGCCCCGCTTCCCAGCGCGGGGGATAAACGCATTCCCTGGCCGGAGGCGGTGGCAACCGTGCTGGATGCCTATGAAGCCTTTTCGCCCAAACTCGCAGAAGTCGGCAAAGTGTTTTTCGACAAACGCTGGATTGACGCGAAGGTCAGCCCCGGCAAAGCGCCGGGTGCCTTTGCCCATCCGGTCGTGCCGTCGGTACATCCGTATTTGCTCGTCAATTATCAGGGCAAACTGCGCGATGTGATGACGCTGGCGCACGAGCTTGGTCACGGTGTGCACCAGGTATTATCGGCAAAACAAGGCGCGCTGATGTGCGATACACCGCTGACGCTGGCGGAAACTGCTTCGGTGTTTGGTGAAATGCTGACCTTCCAAAGCCTGGTCGCGCGCGAAAAAAACGCGAAAGCCCGCACGCTGATGATCGCCGCCAAGGTGGAAGATATGCTCAACACCGTGGTGCGTCAGGTCGCGTTTTGCGAGTTCGAGCGTCTGGTGCATCATGCACGTAAACAAGGCGAATTATCGGTCGATGAGATCGGCCAACTCTGGATGAAAACCCAGAGTGAGTCGCTGGGGCCAGCGATCACGCTGCATCCGGAATACCGGATTTTCTGGTCGTATATTCCGCATTTCATTCACACGCCGTTTTATGTTTATGCCTACGCGTTTGGCGATTGTTTGGTCAACGCGCTGTATCAGACCTATACGCTTGAAAAACAGGCGGGCAGGAGCGTTGCGTTTTCCAAAAAATACCTCACCATGCTGGAGGCCGGCGGCACGTTGCATCACCGTGAACTGCTCGCGCCCTTTGGGCTCAACGCCTCGGAGCACGGATTCTGGCAGCGCGGTCTTGACATGATCGCGGGCATGATTGACCAGCTTGAGCGCTAAAATGATGCCTTGTAACCAGGTTTGGGCGATTTTATTTGCCCCCGTTCGCCAATCGGCCTAGAGCAGCGATATGATTGGTATAGTGGTTGTGACCCATAGCGATTTGGCAGCGGAACTGATTTCAGTTGCCGAGCATGTAGTGGGTAAACAGGAAAATATCGTGGGCATCTGCATTCACCCCGAAGACGAGGTGGAGGCGTGCCGCACCCGCATCATCGACGCGGTGAAGCAAGTAGGCATCGGCAAAGGCGTGATCATTCTTACCGATATGTTTGGCGGCACACCCTCTAATCTGGCGATTTCGGTCATGGTGCCTGGCGAGGTAGAGGTCATCGCCGGAGTCAATGTGCCGATGATGGTGAAGCTGCTCAGTGTGCGCTCTACCATGAGCATTGCCGATGCGGCGCTCAACGCGCAGGAAGCCGCGCGCAAATACATCAACGTCGCCAGCAACCTGCTTAAGAAATAGCCGTGACGGTTTCTCTCGACTTAACTATCATCAATAAAAAAGGCCTTCATGCGCGCCCGGCAGCCAAGCTGGTGCGGCTTGCCGCCTCGTTTCCCGGCACGCAGATATTCATTACCCGCGTGATACGTGCAGCCGCAGAAGAGGAGGTGAAAGTGGTGGCATCTTCCGTGCTTGGGCTACTGATGCTGGCGGCAGATAAAGGTACGGTGCTGCGTTTTGAGGCTAGCGGCGATCACGCCTGCGACGCGTTGGCGGCGATCACCGCACTCGTGGAGGCCAGATTCGAAGAAGTGGAATGACTTATCCACAGGCGCAACATTACAAACGTGTCATTTAAGCCTCTATTTTCTAATAAATCTTATATTGTCAAAAAAAATATAACTATTGCTTGCTTATTTTACTGCTTGCAATAGAAAGAGCGATTTTTTATAGTTCAGATGTTGCTGCGGTACGAGCCGCGCTCAGATAGGTGAAACACCGTATAGTGCACAAGCCTCTGCCGCAGCAACCATGACTGAAAATCTACAGATTCACGAATAACAAAAGGCGGCATCATGTCTATTCAGGCGCATCTCTCCACCCTGCAAGATAAACACCATATTCTTGAGCAAATGATCGGGGCGGAGGCTAAGCGGCCGCTGCCGGATTTTGCCTCGATTCAGCTTTGGAAAAAGCAGAAACTGCTCTTTAAGGAGGAGATGGAGCGCATTCGCTCGATGTATGGAACACGTGAGGGGGATGTCGCGTAAGCGACGAACTTTCCGTGAGCCTGCCACGGTAGTGTGCAGGCCTTAGTGGGGGACGATCGAAGTTCCCCGTTCACCAGGGGCTCCGGCATGCGAGGCATGATTCCGGAGCCCCGTTGCATTCGGGGTGCAATTTAGGCTTTTTCTTTTATGCATCCACTGTTAGTACGGCCTTCGAGAGAGGGCGGTATGCAAAAAGACTCCAAATTATTTGAAGGCCTTGCAGATGTAGCCAGCAGTGCTGCAGGCGGCCTGTTCAATTTACGCCAGGACGCTGAGCAGATGATCGCAGATAAACTTGCGCAACTGCTGCGCCATCATCAGTTTGTTACGCGGGAGGAGTTTGTGCGTGTGCAAGGCATGGCTGAAAAAGCCCGCGCGGAAAATGAAGCGCTGCGAAGTGAACTCGAAGCCCTCAAAGCCAAAATCGGAGCGTAATCATGGCGCAGCAACCCTATACCATCGGCATTATTCAAATGCGCATGCAGTCTAGCCCCAAGGCGAATATGGATGCAGCCATTGCCCATCTGTTTGAAGCCAAAAAACGTGGTGTGCAAGTAGCCTGCTTGCCGGAGCTCTTCTTATCGCCGTATTTTTGCCAGACGGAAGATCATGACTTCTTCTCGCTGGCAGAGGCGGTGCCCGGGCCTTCGACCGATGCACTGGGTAAAATTGCCAAAGAGCTGGAGATGGTGATTGTCGCCAGCCTGTTTGAACGCCGCAGTGCGGGCATGTATCATAACACCACCGCCGTGATCGATGCGGATGGAACCTATCTGGGCAAATACCGCAAAATGCATATTCCCGATGATCCGCGTTATTATGAAAAATTCTATTTCACGCCCGGCGATCTTGGCTTCAAACATTTCGATACGCGTTACGGCCGCATCGGTGTGCTGATCTGCTGGGATCAGTGGTTCCCCGAAGCCGCGCGCGCCACCGCCCTGCGCGGGGTGGATGTGATTTTCTACCCCACGGCGATTGGCTGGCACCCTGCGGAAAAGGCGCAGTACGGCGAAGAACAGTGGAATAAATGGCAAACCGTGATGCGCGGCCATGCGGTGGCGAATAATGTGTTCGTCGCCGCGCCCAACCGCATTGGTCTGGAAAAAGCCAGTGACGGCGGCGCGCTGGAGTTCTTTGGTCACAGCTTTATTTGCGATACATCCGGTCGTTTTATTCAGGCCGCAGAGGATGCGTCTGAAAGCATTCTAGTGGCTGAAATTAAACCTGCAACAATCGAAAAACAGCGCCAGTACTGGCCATTTTTCCGCGATCGTCGCATCGAGCATTATCACGATTTATTAGACCACCCACTTGAGTATTAGGAGCATCTATGGCGACGGTATTTGAAAAGCCCTACGTGGTGCCATCGCTTATTTTAGCGCTGGGAATCGTGAGTGCAGCCGCGCTGCTCGGCCAGTCATTGCTGGCGATGAAACTGGCAGATCGCAGTGTGACCGTGCGCGGATTAAATGAGCGCGATGTGCGCGCAGATCTTGGCGTATGGCCGATTCGTCTGAAAGTCGCGGGCGATGATTTATCTGCCGCGCAAGCGGATCTTGAGCGTCAGAAACAAGCGGTGCTCAGTTTTCTTAAGAAAAACGCGGTCGCAAACGATGCCGTCAGCGTCGTCGGTCAGCGCGTGACGGATAAGCTGACCAATGAATATGGTAATCATCAGGGTGGGTTTCGCTACATTCTGCAGGCCACCGTGCAAGTGCGCACCGCGGATGTTGAGGCGCTGGATAAAGCAGCTAGCGATGCCGGAAGCCTGCTGAAAGAGGGCGTAACGTTGGGCGACGATGGTTGCAGCACCGGCCCTGAATACCGCTATACCAAACTCAATGAAGTCAAGCCTGCGATGCTGGCAGAGGCCACGGCTAATGCGCGCGAGGCCGCACTCCAGTTTGCCAATGATTCAGGCAGCGAGTTAGGCGAGATCCGCCGTGCCACGCAGGGCTATTTTTCCATCACCGCGCGCGACATCGTGGAGGAAAATAATCAGGGTGGTTATAGTTGCGTGCCTTCTTCGATCGATAAGCGCGTGCGGGTGGTGACCACGGTGGAATATAGCCTGAATTAACGCTGCATCGAACTAGTTCGTAGGTACAATCCGCGCGCGGTCATCGCGGTAAATCACCATGACACGGGTTCCCGGTGCAATCTGCGCATCATCTTGCTGCACGACAGAAATCGCATCCGTGGCCGATTCTTCCGGAATGGCTGACGCCATCACGTCGCGCTCTACTTCATTGGCATTATTGGTGCCTATGCGCAGGTTTTCGTTCGCGCGTCTGGTAATAACATTGGGCGTTTTCGGGGCATCCAGCTTGACGATATATTCAAAGCCGCTGGAAGTGCTGAGCTGATCTTCAATCACGGCGCCTAAAATCGCACCGGCTATCGCGCCGCCCACAACGGCGGCATCGTTTCCGGTTCCGCTGCCAATCGATGAACCGGCGACACCACCGGCAACACCACCCGCTGCGCCGCCAATCACGTTATCACCGATGCGATCATTATCTTTAATGGTGACGGCGCGGGCAGACACCACGGTGCCGTAGACAACTTTGCCCACCGACGTGCCGCTATTGACCGTAGCAGAATCCATCGTGCGGTTACAGGCAGCAAGCAAGCTGATGCACGAAGCGGTGATGATCAGTGGGCGAAGCAGTGAGCGCATAATTCCTCAAAGATGGTTAGGGTGAATGAAGAATGAGATAGCAGAAATAGGTGCGATAGAGAAATCACGAATGTTAGCGGTTTATAACAAGGATAGATTGGCCGCATCCCTCGTCATCGCCTGAATTTTTTAACAAAAAATTCTAGGGCGATCCATCAATAAACTGGATTCCCCTAGAATGTTGCTGGGCGCAACATTCAGGGAATGACGAATTTGATGATGCAATCTTTTCAATCAGGCCGCCTGCGAGAGGAGAGCAAGGTTCACACCAAGTTGCTCGCAGACATAGCGCGTGATTTTCTCTGCGCTTAGGCCCGCTTCGTCGTACATTTTTTCTGGGTTATCGTGCTGCTGAAAATAATCCGGCAGATGCAAGCTGCGAAGCTTTGCCGTGCGCAGATCGCCTACCGCATCCAGCAGTCCGGCGCCCAGCGCCCACTGCGAAACGTGTGCACCAAAGCCTCCGGCTGCGCCTTCTTCCACCGTAATCACCAGTTCATGATGGCAAAGCATTTGGGTGAGAAGAGCGGTATCAAGCGGTTTGGCAAAGCGCGCATCCATCACGCTGGTGGATATTCCTTGCGCGCCCAGTTGGTCGGCGGCGCGCATACAGGCCTGCATCCGCGCGCCAAAATTAACCAGCGCCACGCGCGAGCCTTCGCGCACCATATGGCCACGGCCAATCTCGAGTAACTCGCCACGCGCGGGCAGCGCGATGCCCAGTCCCTCGCCGCGTGGGAAACGAAAGGCAATGGGGCCTTCGTTGTAGGCAGCGGCGGTCGCGGTCATATGCATTAAATCGGCCTCATCGCCGGCGGCCATCACCACAAAATGCGGCAGGGTGGCAAGGTAGGCGACATCGAAACTACCGGCATGGGTGGGGCCATCCGCACCCACTAAACCAGCACGGTCAATCGCAAAGCGCACGGGCAGTTTTTGAATCGCCACATCGTGCACTACCTGGTCGTAGGCGCGCTGGAGGAAGGTAGAATAAATCGCACAGAAGGGCTTAAAGCCCTCGCACGCGAGGCCTGCGGCAAAGGTGACGGCGTGCTGCTCGGCGATACCGACATCGAAGCAGCGATTCGGAAAAGCCTCGCCAAATTTGTCCATACCGGTGCCTGAAGGCATGGCGGCGGTGATGCCGATGATTTTATCATCGAGCGTTGCTTCCGCGATTAAGGCATTTGCAAATACGGAAGTATAGCTGGGCGCTGCAGGCTTTGATTTTTGCTGCGTGCCGGTGGATACGTCGAACTTCACTACACCGTGATATTTATCAGCTGAGGCTTCCGCCGGGCTGTAGCCATGGCCTTTTTTGGTGACCACATGAATCAGCACTGGCTTGTCGTAGTTGGTATCGCGCACGTTTTTGAGCACGGGCAGCAAATGATCAAGATTATGCCCATCCACCGGGCCGATGTAATAACTACCCAGCGCTTCAAATAAGGTGCCGCCTGTTGCAAAGGTGCGTAAGTGCGCCTCGGCACTTTTGGCGGCGCGCTGAAACGGATTGGGAAATTTGCTGATCACGCGCTTGCCCACGCCGCGTAGCGAATGGTAGGGGCGCGAGGAAATCAGCCGCGATAAATAATGGCTGAGCGCGCCGGTCGGCGGCGCAATCGACATGTCATTATCGTTTAAGATGATGATGAGTTTGGAGCCCAGCGCGCCGGCATTATTCATCGCCTCGTAGGCCATGCCAGCACTCATCGCGCCGTCACCAATCACGGCGATCACTTCAAATTGTTCACCCTTCATGTCGCGGGCTTTGGCCATGCCCAGTGCGGCGGAAATCGATGTGGAAGAATGGCCGGCGCCAAAGACGTCATATTCCGATTCTTCGCGTTTGCAGAAGCCGGAAATGCCGCCGCCCTGGCGAATGCGGCGCATGGCTTCGCGTCTTCCGGTGAGGATTTTATGCGGGTAGGCCTGATGCCCCACATCCCAGATAATTTTATCGCGCGGGGTTTCAAACACGTAATGCAGCGCGGTGGTAAGTTCAACCACGCCAAGCCCTGCGCCAAGGTGGCCGCCAGTTTGCGACACCGCATCGATCAAATCGGCGCGCAGCTCAGCAGCCAGTTGCGGCAGCTGTTTTTCCGTTAAAGCGCGCAGATCGGCGGGTGAGGCAATATGATCAAGCAGTGGGGTGGAAATGTTAATCACTATCGTGGCATCCATCAATCAATGAGGAAGTAATCTAGTGGAAAACTAGGTGTAATCAAGGAAAAACCTGATAGAAAGGGTGCATGAAATTAGTCGTTAAAGGTAATTTTCTGCATGCCGAAGGCATGGCGCCGATGCGCTGCGCGATTGGCAAAGCAGGGCTGACGCACGATAAGCGCGAGGGAGATAACCAAACGCCCACCGGCACGTTTGCGCTGCGGCAGATTCTCTACCGCGTGGATCGCGTGAGTCTTCCTGAAACCAAATTGTTGGCATTGCCGCTCAGCCCCTATGACGGCTGGTGTGATGATGCTACAAGCGAAGATTACAACCGCCATATCAAGCTGCCGCACCCCGCGCGCCACGAGAAGCTCTGGCGCGACGATCATGTCTATGACATCATTATTCCGCTGGGCTATAACGATGATCCGGTTGAAGCGGGCAGGGGATCCGCCATTTTTTTCCATCTTGCGCATGAAGATTACCGCGGCACCGAAGGCTGCGTGGCGATTAGCCGCGAAGATATGCTGGCGCTGCTGCCGCTGATAAGTGTGGGTGCGGTGATGGAGATTTCCTAGATGACTTGGCGCTGTCGATAACTTTTGCCACTGCGGCTTGTAATTGGCCGATGCTGCTGGCTGCCCGTTTGGCTTTTTTATCCGCCCGCTCTAATCCACCTGCTACGGGCGAATGTTCGTTGAGCGGGGTACGGGCGATGCTGCTCACCATCATCAGCCTGACGCCTTTATCCAGTAACTGGCGCACTTCTTGCGCGGTAACATCTGCACCTTCGCGGGCATGCTGGCGCATCTCTTCATGGATATTATGTAGCTTTTGTTCAAGTCCCATCATGCGCGCATAAAGGGGAGCATAATTTTTACAATCCTCAGTTTTAATTCCGGCGCGCGCGCGTGCCAGTTGTGTATATTCTCCAAGGAGATTGAGATAGGATGCTTCCTCACCAGCCAACTTGGTTGTTGCCGCTGAAAGCATGGGTAAAATGCCATCTATCCTCAGTAATCTTTCCATTTGGCCGTGAATCTGGTCGATACCTTCCATTGCCAGGCCAATCTTGGTGACGATATGCTGATAGGTTTGTTTTTCGTTGGCTCTACTGCCCAGATTCATTGCTTTACCCATTTCACGCACCAGATCGAGCAGTAGCCCATCACGGTCAGGTACGCGGCCACTTAATCTTACAGAGTGCATTACTTCAGGGCATCCCAGTGGCGCATCAAATGTCAGATAGATATAAAGTTTAGAAAATTCTTCGAGCAGAGGTTGTAGTTTGGCCGCTACCACATCGTCACTATCGTCAGCCGTGAGTGAGCTGATGGCCTGTTGCTGTTTTTCCGATAGATCAAACTGGGTGCCAATGAGCGAGCCTCGTTGAAGATAGACTCTGCCCAGACGTTCCATACGGTTGACTATCGCGCCGACGAGTAACGCAGCATGAGCTTGTTTTTCATCAGCATCTTTCGTGTGCTCATAGCGATGTTTTTGTGCTTCGATACCTTCTCGGTCCCAAACGACTTCAATTGAATCCTCGGCGAGTTGAAAAAACTTTGAACGGCGGTCGGTCAAAAGCTCTTCGCTACGGCGATCCAGCGGTTCACCATTTTCTCGTGTGTAGCGGGGAACGAGATAACGATTGCTTACGTTATAATGGCGGCCGCCTTTTTGAATCACAGTACCTTCAACGCACGATACATCTGCTTTCTCACCAGCATGCTTGAGTTCAATACTATGAAGATGTTCGAGCGACATGCCATGAATCTATAAGATTTACGGCTGTTATGACATGAAGATTCTGTGACAATTTACCAAGCGCTCAGGCTGAGGCTTGCAAAACGCACAAAAAACACTAGCTATAGCCTATGAAAACCTCTGCCATCCCCTCAAATCTGGAAGAAGAAATTCTGCGCTTAAAGCACGAGATGAACGCCGTAATTCTGGCGCATTATTACCAGGAAGATGATATTCAAGACATTGCCGATATTATCGGCGATTCGCTGGAGTTGGCGCGCAAAGCCGCTGAGACCGATGCCGACGTGATTGTGTTTTGCGGCGTGAAATTCATGGCCGAAGGCGCTAAAATTCTAAGCCCTCAGAAGAAAGTGCTGCTGCCGGACATGAAGGCCGGCTGCTCGCTGGAATTTTCCTGCCCGCCGGCGCAGTTTAAGGCCTTCCGCGAGGCGCACCCCGATCACATCGCGATTACCTACATTAACTGCTCGGCAGAAATTAAAGCGCTGACGGATATCATCGTGACCTCAAGCAACGCCGAGCATATTTTAAGCCAGTTGCCGAAAGACCAAAAAATTATTTTCGCGCCGGATAAGTTTTTGGGCGGGTACTTAAACAAAAAAACCGGTCGCGACATGCTGCTGTGGGATGGCTCCTGCATGGTGCATGAGCGTTTTTCCGAGCGCGAGCTGATTAAACTGAAGGAACAGCACCCGAAGGCGCATATCATCGCCCATCCGGAGTGCCCTGAGTCGCTACTGAGTTACGCGCATCATATTGGCTCAACCTCCTCACTTTTGAAGTTTACCGAAACGCACCCTGCTCAGGAATTTATTGTGCTGACCGAAGCGGGCATTTTGCACCAGATGCACAAGCGTTCTCCGGGTGGCACGTTCTATCCGGTGCCCAGCGCGCTGGATGGCGGCGCCTGCGTGAGCTGCAATACCTGCCCCTACATGAAGCTTAATACCATGGAAAAATTGTACCTGTGCATGGCAGGTGGCGCGCCTGAGCTTGAGTTAAGCACTGATTTGATAGCAGCCGCAAAAAGGCCGCTGACGCGGATGCTGGAAATGTCGGCGAGCCTTGCACCAACGGCGATTCGTAATTCGTAATTCGTAATTTGTAATTCGAAGAAGAGGGCTTAGCCTTGGCGTGCCTTCATACGTGGATTTTGCTTGTTAATGACGTACAAGCGGCCTTTGCGACGCACTACGCGGCAGTTTTTATCGCGCTTTTTGGCCGATTTCAGCGAGCTAAGTACTTTCATAACCTTCTCCAATTCTAAGCGTTTGGCGCGGTATCCGGCCAACATGTAACTATCAGGCGGCCTTACTAACCGTGGGGCTGCCCGCTGTCAACGGCTTTTTCAGGCCCGTGCGCATACGGCTTTGGCCGTGGCTGGTTTTTTGCCAGTGATGTGGGCGCATCAGCAAATCCACCAGCGCCATGAAGCTCGCCAGCGTATGAAGCAGCCAGTAGCAGGGATAGAGCATCGCGGCCTTACGCATCCCCTGCCAGCCATGCAGGCTGAGCGTCGCCTTGGCATACACCCACTGCTGAAGCACGCCGCCGCAAAAGCAAAGCATACATAAGGCCTGTAGCCATAGCGGTAAATGTAGCGTGATCAAGCCGCTGAGTGAGGCCAGAAAGACTGCCCAAAACAAGGGGGCGATGAGGAAGGTCAGCGCCGGCGCGCCAATAAAAAACTGAAAGCCGTAATAGGCAGGTTTTCCGAGGGTGCGTTT
Organism: Alphaproteobacteria bacterium; assembly: GCA_022841525.1. GTDB lineage: Bacteria > Pseudomonadota > Alphaproteobacteria > Rickettsiales > UBA3002 > JALHRI01. The sequence continues at coordinate 13,038 of JALHRI010000031.1, forward strand.
AAGCTCCTTCGGATCGCGCATGTACACCAGCCAGGTTTGCATGTAGCCTTTCATCCAGCGACTGCGCTGCTTCAGCCACGCCCCAAGCCGGATGGGGGCTTCCTCCATGGTGCCCACGCTGAGCATGCCGGTTTGGTAACCAAATACCGCCAGGCGCATGCCTAAATCGGCGTCTTCGGTGACGTTGAAGGCATCCCACGCGCCGAGTTCGCGCAGCGTCTGCATGCGCAGGTGATTACTGGTACCGCCTAGCGGAATTGGCAGATTCAGGCTTTCAAGCGCCGGTAAATGAATGCCAAACAGGCTGCCATACTCGATGGCAAAGCACTGCGTCAGCAGATTTTCTTCGCGGTTATAATAGTTAAGCGGTGCTTGCAGACAGGCCAGTTCAGGCGTGGCCTGAAAACGCGCGGCCGCTTCGCGAAGCTGTAATGTGTGGGGAATATCTTCCGCATCGTAAATCACCCCAAATTCACCACGAGCATAAGCAAGCGCGACGTTGAGCGCTTTGGGTTTTGTGCGCGGCAGGCTGGCGGGCACATAAATAATACGCATATAGCTTGGCGGGTGAATGGCTTTAATCGCCGCGATTGTGGCAGCATCATCCGCCTCGCAGATCAGCATCACATCCTTGCTTTCTGCGGGGTAATCGAGGGTTTCAAGCGCGGCGATTAACTGCGCAATGACCTGCGGTGGTTCACGAAAAAGCGGGACAAAGATGGAATAAATCGGTGCTGGTGATGCTAGGGTGCCTACTGGCTGCGTTGGTGGATTCAGGCTTTGCCAGCGCGCAAACAGCATCTGCTTAAACAATAGCGAGGCGAAATAAAACATACAGCACAGCGTTAGTATCATCATCGCACTCATGTGTGGCACGAGGATGAGCAGTGCGCCAAGCATCACCAGTGGCAGGATGAGACCGATAATCTGGCGAGGTAAAAAGGTTTGATAGGCCGAAAAGCGCTTGAATCTGCGGCGCAGCGCATGCACGGCGCGGCGGATGTGGTAGGTCTGCGCGCGCTCACCAATCCAGCGCGTGATATCGCGCGAAGAGGCAATCACCAGCGCGTGCTTGCCGTAAAGCGAATCCAACAACTCCGCGAGTGCTTGCGATGGCGCGCTGGTGGCGATCACCGTGCGATCATTCACGCGGGCGTAGGGTAAAAACTGATGCGCATGGTAAAATGCCGCGTGTGCGGGGTTAAACAATCCGTCATTGGGGAGATGGTTGGTAAGCGTGCTCACATGCGGCACGCCTAGCTTTTCTGCCAGATATTTTGCAGCCTCATAAGAAAGATGGGGGGATGACGTCACCTAAAACCTCCGCGCTACACCGAGCGTGATACCTTCACCTGCGCCAGTGTTCGCGCCCATGACATGGCTGTGCACATTCGCAAGCAACGCATACGCATCGCACCATTGCCAGCTAAGCCCAAGCTCGATGCGGTGCAGGTTAAAATCCTGCTCGGCATTTTGGCTGAAACTGGCATCTTCAATCGTATCGCTGGAAAGAATCGTGCGGTAGGCGGGAATAATCGCAAGCTCCGGCAGGACGTAAATGGCATAGCTAATATCGGTGCGGATTTGGCCGCCTAAATGACGGCTGCGGCTACGGTAACCAACGCGCGCATCGATAAAGTCCTGATCCGATAGTAAGGCATAAGGCTTACTGATGAGCAGTGAAAGCTCTGCATCCGTCGAGCGACTGCCCGCGCGAGGAATACCATCATTATCCTGATAGCGGCTGGGCAGTTTGATTAAAGGCTGCAGGCTTGTGACAAAGCCCCCGTAGGTAATCAGCGGCAGTTTCGCAAACAGCTCATTATCGGCGGTGCCAAGATTGGTTTTGCCTGATTCACAAATAGATTCGCCCCAATCGTCAGCCACTCGAGCGCGCCGTATTCGATGTAGTAATTGGCTTCAGGCTTACTGAAGCGAGCTTGCGGCTGACGCGTGGCGTCTACATCAAAAAACTCATCGCCGGAAAAGTAGGTGAGGGTAGAAGCGCTGTAGCCCTTATCTTTTTGCTGAAGCCAAGCGCCAGCATGGGCAGAGGATACGGCGTTGCAAAGCGCTATCACAAGCGCTGCGCCGGAGAATAAACGGCTAGTGAAATTTGCGCTCAAGCTCAGCGATCGCGCGTTTGGTAACCGTGTCGGATGCGCCGGAGCCAAGTTGATCGCGCACCATCATCGCGGCAGCGTTCATTGCCAGTTCCACCATTTTCGTGCGAATATCGGCTTCGGCTTGCTTTTCCATGATCGCGATTTTCTCAGCAGCCTGAGCCTGCTTACGGTTCATCATCGCGCTTAAATCTTCTTTGGCTTTGCTACGAATCAGCTCCGCATCGCGGCGGGCTTCTTCCAGAATGCGCGAGGCTTCGACTTCCATCTCCGCGTGTCTTTGCTTGAAGCTTTGCAGCACGGCCTGAGCTTCTTCGCGTAGCTTCGATGCTTGCTCGAGTTGCTCGGTGATCGCCTTGCTGCGTGCATCCAGTGCGGCGGTAATTTTAGGAAGCACATAACGCACGAACACGCCTAAGAACAGCACAAAGCCAGTGGCTACCCATACGGTAGGGTCTTGATACCAGGCTTCTTCAGCGTGCGTCATGGTGTGATCCTCCCTCAAGATACTTTGCGGGTGGAATTGAGCGCGTCAGCAGCGTTGACACTGGCGCCGAGTAGTTTTTCCACGAGCGTTTTGGTAAGATTAGCAGCGTGTTCCTGCAGTTCATTCATCGCAGAGGCCTTCGCATCTGCTACCGCAGCTTCCGCGCGCGACAGCTTGATTTTAAGCTCCTGCTCAAGGGCGAGCAGACATTCCCCGTTATGGCGGGCAGATTCCTGCTGCGCCTGAAGCGTCTGCGCCGCTGCTTTCTCGCGTGCAGTGGCAATGGTGCCTCCCATGCTGGCATCGGCGCTCACGGCTTCTGCGCGGATGTGCTCTGCCTCGCGTACTGCGCTCTCGATGGCTTCTTTGCGGGTAGCCAGTACCGATTCGAGTGTGGGAGCAATCACGGTGCGCACCAGCACCACCATCAGCACAAAACTAACCGCCAGCCAGAAAAGCTGCGAGGCAAACCACGTCGGATCAAGCTGCGGAATCGCCGCATGTGCCGAGGGTGCCGCGAGCATTACCAGCGCGGAGAGATAGAGGGAGGATAGCGTGCAGGTGCGCATGAGATTCACGAAAACCTTGGAGGTTATTGACCGATCATGATGCCGAGTACGAAGGCGAGCAGACCCATGAATTCCGCGAATACTGCACCTAAAATCGCGATGCCGCGAATGCTTTTTTCCGCCGATGGGTTGCGTGCAATTGCCTGGCTCGCGCCACCAAAAATGAGACCCACGCCGATAGCCGCGCCCAGCATACCCAAGGCAACCAGACCCATACCGACAAATTTCAGTGCTTCGCTTTCCATGTATTAACTCCTGTGAAAGATGATGTTAGTGTTGATGTTAGTACCCGTCAGTGCGCATCCGCCACGGCTTCCCCGAGATACATCGAGGTGAGCAGCGTGAAGATATACGCCTGAAGAATGGCGATGAAAATTTCAAATCCGGTCAGTAGCGTTAAGAAGGCCACGGGCGCAAATCCAAACAGCCCCAGTGGCACCACAAACGCTGCAATCACTTTCAGCAGTGTGTGACCCGCCATCATGTTCGCGGCCAAACGAATCGAGAGGCTGATAGGGCGCGAGAGGAAGGAAATAAATTCAATTAAAAACACCACCGGAATAATCAGTTTCGGTAGGCCTTCGGGAATAAAATGGGCAAAGAATTTCACCGGCCCTTGATGCACAAGCCCAATCAACGTGATGGTGATGAACACCAGCGCCGCCACCCCAAATGTCACGATAATGTGGCTGGTTGCGGTGAAGGAAAACGGGATCATGCCCAGCAAATTGCAAAACAGCACAAACAGAAACAGCGCGAACAAATAGGGAACATATCGCTTCGCGTTATGGCCGACATTTTCATCCGCAATGCCGTGGACGAATTCGTAGATCACTTCCGCCAGACCTTGCAGGCGGCCAGGAACCACGGCGCCTTTACGCATCGCCAGGGTAAAAAACACACCGGCAACCAGCACGGCGAGCATCATAAACAAGGACGCATTGGTAAAGCTGATATCGTAGCCAAACGCGCGCGGAAGCTCGATCAGTGGGGTGACCACAAATTGCGTAAGGGGACTATGACCAGCTGACACGTTATTTCTGCCGTTTCTCAAAATCGATCAACAATTTGGTACCCGCCCCGGTGCCTAGCAGTAAACCTACAATCAGCAGCCACGGCGCAGTGCCAAGCCATGCATCCAGCCCGTATCCCGCTGCGCTTCCCACTACTGCGGCAGCGGCAAAATCGCTCACCATTCTTACGGCGCTGCTTTCGCTGGTGTCGCGCTTGGCAACAGGCTTGGGCAGCGTATCTTTCAAACGGTTCAGTGAATCGTTCAAACGATGAAGTTTGGTGTCAAATCCTGGGTCAGGCTGATCCATGGCGGGCGCAATCTAGGAAGGGGGGCATCTGCTGTCAAGCGCATTTACACATGCGCTGAGTCTGTGGATGACGCGGCGCTAGCGTGTGGTTTTGATTGCAGCGGATAAGGTTTCAAACGTGGCATTCCCCATCACGCGTTTTTCATTGACGAAGAAGGTCGGCGTGCTGGCGATGGCCAGTTTTTTAGCCGCCGATTGCAGCGAGGCCAAAATCGCATCTTCCTGAGGGGTATTGGCAAAACAAGCGTCCACCGCCTTGGCATCCATCCCGTGAGGCGCTGCGATCTTCGCGATATTGCTGATATAATTGGCATCAAACGCCCATTCGCGCTGATGTTTGTAAAACGCGTGTACTAAATGCTCGCGGTGTTCTTTAGGCGCACACTGCACTATCATTGCGGCTTTCATCGCCGGGGCGTTGAGAGGAAAATGGCGATAAACCAGCACCACTTTGCCGCTGTCAATAAACTCCGCTTTGAGTTTTGGTATTTCTTTGACGTAAAAGTCCGCGCAGTGAGGGCAGGAAAGCGAGGCATATTCCACCACTTTAATCCGCGCCGCTTTATCGCCAATCACCAGATCATCTGGGCGGATGGCGAGTTCGCGCGCATCTGTTTTCGTCAGCGCTACTTCTTTGGGGTTTGCTTGAGCTGCGTGGGCAGTGTGATGGTGCGTATCACCGTTACTTCCTGCTGGCTCTACCTCGCTGAGCGCGGCTTGATTGGCACTGCTATCGGCATGAAGCTCACGCGAATATTCTGTGTAGCCAAGACCGGCGGCAATAAAAATTACCACGATTAAGATCAGGGTGAGAATTTTTCCGCTATGCTGCATGATAGACCGTTAGAAGAGTGACAAAATTTAAGGATGATTTGTTTTAGAAGTCTGCAGGGGGAGTGCAAGAATTTTCTCCACCACGCGGTGGCCGAGCACTTGGTTGCTACGATCCATCAAGGTGGGCGAAAGGTAGGGAATCTCTGGCTGTAAATGCGGTGCGACGTCAACAACAAGTGTCGCCAATGTGGCTTCACGATGTGCATAACGCAGCTCGCGTAAAAAAATACTCGCGTGATAATTTGCCCCCACAATATCTGGCCAGTGCTTCATTAGTGTGGCAAACGCTGCGCCTTGTTTGCCTAATATCGGCGCACTGATCTGATGCACGATGTCGCGCAAATCACGCGGGAAGAGGCGGAATTTGCGTTTGGTGGGCGATGGTTTAATGGCGCTCATGCCGCGCGGTTTAGCACAGTTTTAACCGGCGCGAAACTACGGCGATGCTCAGGGCAGGGGCCGTATGTGTGTAAGGCGCTCAAGTGCGCTGCGGTGCCGTAGCCTGAATGTTTTTCAAAACCGTAGACTGGATAACGCGCAGCAAGACTCGCCATGATGTCATCGCGCGTGACTTTGGCAATGATCGACGCTGCGGCTACCGACATGCTTATCGCATCGCCCTTCACCAGCGTGGTACAGGGTATGGTAAGCGCCGGACGCTGATTGCCATCAATCAAGGCGTGCTCAGGCGCAGAGGGTAACGCCTCCACCGCGCGTTTCATCGCCAGCAGGCTAGCTTGCAGAATGTTGATCGCGTCAATTTCCTCGGCAGAGGAGATGCCAATACCAACATGCGCGACCGAGCGAATATGCGCAGCGAGTTCTGCGCGCAGTTTAGCGGAGAGTTTTTTACTGTCGTGGATGCGTGCATCTGAAAGTGTAAAATCCGGAAACATGACGGCGGCGGCCACTACAGGGCCAGCCAGCGGACCGCGTCCGGCTTCATCGACACCGCAGACCTGCGCCGCGCCGCATGCGGTTTCCCGCGTGAAATCAGGCATGGGGTGTAAATTCAGGGAAACGACCCTCAGAGAGGGCTTCGAGCACCTGCTCAGATTCGCCAAGCAGGCTTTGATAAATCACGTAATGCGCCAGAACCTGCACCACATAATTGCGCGTTTCAGCAAACGGAATCGATTCAATGTACAGCAGCGGATCCGACACCTTGCGCGCGGTTTTCTCCCAGCTGGCAACGTTGCCTGGGCCTGCATTATAGGCAGCCAGTACTTTCACCAGATTGCTCGCGATGATTTTTTCATTCGCCAGCATGTTCAGGTAACTCGCGCCGACGTGAATATTAGTTTCCGCGTCGCGCAGGTTTAAGCGACCAAGCGTGGCAGAGGGTTCTTTACTAAGCGATGCAAATTGCGGATGAGACATGACGTGGCGCGCCGTGCCGGGCATCACCTGCATCATGCCGCTGGCGCCGGCATGGCTTTTTACTTCCTGCTTGAACGCCGATTCCTGACGCGCAACGGCCATCACCAGCGCGCTATCCATCGTTTCGGTCGCACGCAGTACCGCATCCGATACCGGATAGCTTGCAAATAACTGCTCGTCTTCACTTAGGCCATCCATACGGCTGAGGCGGATTTGTAAGTTCGCAAGCCCAAGCTCACCGGCCATGGCCAGCACTTCACGACGCTGATGTTCAGCAACGCGCATAAATAAGCGGCGCAGTTCAGACTCGGCTAAATCAGCCTCACCCACTGCAGAAAGTGCGCGGGCGCGAATATATTCCGAGGCTTCTTCCAGCGAGGCGGAAATGTAGGGCGATGCGGCCGAGAACGCCGGGCTGGTGCCCAGCATTTTTACCGCCAGCATGCCGTAGAATGTGTGATCGTAACGCGCGGCGTTCTCAAGCGCGGTTTCAGTGGCATCAGCATTGCGCAGTTTGCTGTATGCGCGTGCTGCCCAGAAATAACCGGCAGCCTTGTGCCAGTCACTGATATCGGCGCGGGCGGTGCTAATGAAAGCAGAGGCAGCCTGCGCATAACGGCCACTACGCCAAGCGCCCAGTCCCTGATACCAAGCGGAAGGCAGCGAGCGTGCGCCCAAGTGATCAGTATAGCCACGGCCAGAGAGCAGCGGCGACAAATCTGCATAGCTTTTCGCCTGCGACACACCCTTGCGACCAGCCAGAGCAGCAATACGCGCCGTTTGCGGATGATCTGCAAAGTTTTCCAGCCAGAGCGCCAGTTCTTCACGGTTGGTGGTGTAGCTTTCATGTAAATAACGCTCGGCCAGTACGTGACCCAGCAATACCTGGCTTTCGGTTTGGCTTAAAAGCTCATCTACCTTGGCGTGATCGCCATTTTTAGCGGCCAAAAATGCCTGACTATATAAATGTACGTCTTCGGCCGATAAATCAAAATACGGCTTCTTCGTCTCGCTGGCGGCCAGCTTCAGACTTTTTGGCGCAGGCGCAACCGACAGCGTGCTGTACGCCGTCACGGCGATTATCAATGCGCCCAGTGCAGCGGCGAGCGCGCGCGCGTGGCGAGGGCGCTTGGTGGCAGAGAAAACTGTTAAGATGTGTTTCATTTATATTAAAACTATCTAAAATGTTATCGATCCGCAAGAGATAAGATGTGAAATTTTTGTTACGGCCATATGTAAATCAATGGCTTAACCAAATAACTCACGGCGAATGGCTAGCATATCCTGCCAGGCATCGCGTTTGGCCATCGGCTGGCGCAAAAGGTATGACGGGTGAAACGTTGCCCGCACCGTGACGGCAGCCTTCATGTAAGCATTCTCATAAGCCATTCGTTTAAGCCGCAGCCTTGTAATACCTTCGCTGCTATCCAGCAAGGCTTTCGTTGCCGTGCCGCCTACCATGACAATGAGTTTAGGTTGTATAAGCGCAATATGCTTTTCTACCAGCGGCTTACAGATGGCGATTTCCTCAGCGCTGGGCTGACGATTACCCGGCGGGCGCCAGAAAATCGTGTTGGTGATGTAAAATCCGTCCGGCGCATTCAGGCCGATACTGGCCATCATTTTATCGAGCAGCTGGCCGCTGGGTCCGCAAAAAGGAATGCCCATTTTATCTTCCTCGGCGCCGGGGGCTTCGCCAATCAGCATCACCGCGCTGTGCGGATTGCCACGGGCAAATACCGTATTACTGGCGGTACGTTTGAGGGCGCAGCCATCGAAGCGGCGCACGGCTTCTTCCAGCTCGGCAAGGGTGGTTGCCTGATCAGCAAGCGTGCGCGCAGCGGCAATCGCACTGGCGATGGAAGGCTGAATCTCTGCGCGCTTCTGCGGCGCAGGTGCGGCGGCAGGCGCGCTCGCGCGCTTTACAGGCGGCGTAGGGTGAGAAGCAGCGTGCGTGGCAACAGGTGCCAGCTCACGCCAGATTTCAGGGGCGTCGGTCACGGCTTCATCAACGCCTAAATCAAACTGCAGTTTGAGCAGGGCGAAGATTTCCTGAGGCGAGTAGGCAGATTGTAAATGAGTAACCAAATTTTAACACATTTTAGCTATTCTGATGAAAGTCACCTCTAACGCGCCCCAGTATTTAGTCAAGAAAGGAGGCGGATTTATGCAGAGCAGCGATCAGTTTTACGCCTCGGACATT
>JALHRI010000032.1 GCA_022841525.1 Alphaproteobacteria bacterium
AAACGGTGATGCTGCGCTTGTTGATTGGCTCCACTAAGCCTCTTGGCCAATGTATCCAATTGCGAGGATAACGAGTTTTTTGATCCGCGGCTTCGATGATAAGCAGTATTATCTGCATAATGCTCTGTTTTCTTGCGCTCGTTACACAGCGCCACCCGCATGCTGATAACTTCACGTGCCAAATCTTCATCGAGCAACGCGCCAGTGGTGGGATGTTTCAGCATATCGACAGTAAAACCAGTTTCAGCATCATAGGGCATGTGCGAGAGCACGTCGATGAGGTTCCTGCGATGCGCTAAATCTGTATGCTTGTTCGGAATCAGATGTCGGGTTAGCCATTGCTGAAGCGCTTGTTCTGAAGATGAATGGGTAGCATCCGGTAATACGTTAAAAGCGAAGCGTTTAAGTCCTCGCACGCCCAGCATATTCGGCTGCCGTAGTTCATCGCTGATTTGGCGCAAAGGCTCAATGCTTGCGCCGTAACGCTGCAAATAATGACTGATGGCGATACCCTGTTGCTGTTTTGCGGGAAACGCATCCTCCATCACCGTATGATCCGGCCAGTTGACGCATAACATTAACGCAGGCTCATTACTCAGACTTTGGCCGGAATAGACCACCGGCATATAATCGCGGCGCATGGCACGAAGCTGCCAGAGATTCAAGGGTACATCCGCACCCTTTAAGTCGGCCTCCACTGCGGGCAGAGGTCTGTTCACGCCGGGAATGGCTTCGATCCACGCGGCGAGCAACTTGCCCATCGCGGGCGTAAAAATAATCGGCTGAATATCCTGCATCCTCCAACCCTACCCAACCACCATGACAGTTTCATGACAATGCGAAGAATTTTTCTGCGCTTGCCTGATGGCGGCGGGGGTTTTAGTATCTGTTATCCTGAGCATAGCGAAGGATCTCCTACCACTCGTGAGATTCTTCGCTACGCTCAGAATGACAAAAAACACCCAAGGAACCCCCTCATGACCACCAAAACCTACGGCAAAAGCACCCTTGTTTCCCGCCACGTCACGGAAGGGCCCGAGCGCGCGCCGCACCGCAGCTATTTATACGCGATGGGCTTGAACGAAGCGCAGATTCACGCCCCGCTCATTGGCGTGGTCAGCACCTGGAATGAGGCAGCGCCGTGTAACATCGCGCTGGCGCGTCAGGCACAAATTGCCAAAAAAGGCGTGGCCGCTGCGGGCGGCACCCCGCGCGAATTCACCACCATCACCGTCACCGACGGCATCGCCATGGGCCATGCGGGTATGAAATCCTCACTGGTCAGCCGCGAGGTGATCGCCGATTCGGTGGAGCTCACCATGCGCGGTCACTGCTACGATGCGCTGGTTGGCCTTGCCGGCTGCGACAAATCGCTGCCTGGATTAATGATGGCGATGGTACGCCTCAACGTACCTTCCGTGTTCATGTATGGCGGCAGCATTCTGCCCGGCCAGTTTAAGGGTCAAACCGTGACGGTGCAAGATGTGTTCGAAGCCGTTGGCAAGCATGCGGCTGGCACCACATCCGATGCGGAACTAAACGCGCTGGAACAAGTTGCCTGCCCGTCATCCGGATCGTGCGGCGGGCAGTTTACCGCCAACACCATGGCGTGTGTGTCTGAAGCCATTGGCCTTGCGTTGCCCGGTTCTGCCGGCGCCCCCGCACCCTACGAATCGCGCGATGCGTATGCGTTTGCTTCCGGCGAAGCGGTGATGAGCTTGCTGAAAAACAAACTGCGCCCGCGCGATATTGTCACCCGCAAAGCGCTGGAAAATGCCGCCGCCATTGTCGCGGCCACCGGTGGTTCCACCAACGCCGCGCTGCACTTACCCGCGATCGCACATGAAGCAGGCATTGCATTTGACATCCACGACATTGGCAAAATTTTCGCGCGCACGCCCTACATTGCAGACCTCAAGCCCGGCGGCCGCTACGTGGCGATGGATATGTACGGTATCGGCGGCGTGCCGATTGTGATGAAAGAGCTTCTCACTGCCGGCTTGATGCACGGCGACTGCATCACGGTCACCGGAAAAACCATTGCCGAGAATTTGAAAGATATTCACTTCCCAGCCAATCAGGATGTGGTGGTGCCCGTAAAAACACCGCTCTCGCCCACTGGCGGCGTGGTGGTGCTGAAGGGCAACCTTGCCCCTGAAGGCGCGATTGTGAAAGTAGCCGGCATGAAGCACTTACAGTTCAGCGGTCCCGCACGGGTGTTCGACTGCGAGGAAGACGCCTTCGCCGCCGTTTCCGCGCGCAGGTATAAAGAAGGCGAAGTCATCGTGATTCGCTACGAAGGCCCCAAAGGCGGCCCGGGTATGCGCGAAATGCTCGCCACCACCGCTGCCCTTTACGGCCAGGGTGTGGGCGAGAAAATCGCCCTCATCACCGATGGGCGCTTTTCCGGTGCTACGCGCGGATTCTGCGTCGGACACGTAGGCCCCGAAGCAGCCGTTTGTGGCCCCATCGCGCTGATTGAAAACGGCGACATCATCACGCTGGATGCCACCACAGGCACCATCACACTGGAAGTTTCCGAGGATGTATTGAAAGCGCGCAAAGCAACCTGGCAGCCGCGCACGCACGATTATCAATCCGGCACACTATGGAAATACGCCCAGACCGTGGGTGCTGCGGAAAAAGGTGCGATCACACACCCCGGTGCTAGCAAAGAAACCCACGTCTTTGCGGATCTCTAAAACCCGATCGGCAGCCACTTCACACGGTCTAAATGCTCGGTAGCATCGTAGCTTTTGCCAATGCCCAGCACTTCCGGCGATAAGCGCCCAAGCGCTTGCAGCATACCAAATACGGCGACCACGCGGTCGCGCTCGGCGCGCACCAGATTGCTACGCGCGATGAATAATTCCTGCTCGGCATCCAGCACATCCAGCACGGTGCGCGCACCGTATTCGTGCTCTTCTTTTACACCTGAGAGCGCAACATCCGCGGCTTTAATTTGATCGGCGCGGGCTTCAATCGTCGCTTGCGAAGTCTCTAAATTCTCCCACGCCTGGGTGACGACTGCATCCACCGTCAGGCGGCTGTTGATCGCCTCGTATTTGCGCTGCGCCTGCACTGCTTTGGCCTGACGAATCCGCGCATATTCTGCACCGGACTGATACAGCGGAATCGAGAGATTCAAGCCAATCGCATCTTCCTCAAACTCAAACGCACCAAACGCGCCAACGCCTTCTTGGCTGCCCATCGTGCCGACCAGATTCAGGCGTGGCAAGATGCCACCCAAATTGCGGCGCACGTCGTATTTCGCGGCTTTTTCTGCATGTACGGCTTGCAGCATTTGCGGGCTTTGATTCTGTGCAATACGCAGTGCCTCGCGCAGCGATGCCGGAAGTTCCGGCAGCATGGTTGGGCTTTGCAGCGCCGCTTCCGGCTTTTTCCCAATCAGATTTTCCAGCACCGAAATGGTGGAGATTAAATCGCCTTCTGCGGTGATCACCTGCGCGGAAGCGTTGGATAGCCGCGCCTCTGACTGCGCAACATCGGTACGCGTGACCTCACCCACATCAAAGCGGTCTTGTGCAGCTTTGAGCTGCTTGCGCAGCACGTCTTCGCTATTGCGCGCAATCGCTAGAATCGATTGCGCCTGCACAATATCCATAAACGCGGTGATGGTTTCAAACAGCACTTGCTGTTCCACCGCCATCAACCGAAATAAACCAATTTTCGCGCGCTGCTTCGCCGCCTGATACCCCGCAACGGTTTGCCCACCGCGAAAAAGCGGTTGCTCCACTCTCAAATTACGGCTTTCCGTATCGCCGTATTGATCCGGCCCACCAAACGCCGATGCGCGCTGACGGCCACGATCGTATGTAAAATTCGCCGACGGTCTGAAGCCCGAAACGGCCTCGGCAACCTGCTCATCGGTACTTTTTTGCCGCTCACGCTCGGCCAGAATCCGCGGATTATTGGCGTAAGCATCGCGTAGCACCTCAAGCAGGCTCAAGCTGGCATCGGGCAGTACCGGTTCAGTAGAAAGATTTTCCTTAAGTTTGAGGGGGGCAACCTCAGCTACCTGCTGCACCTCAGCATCCACCACCACGGGCTGGGCGACGGGCGCCTGAGTCATGATTTCCTCAGTCTGCTCCGCTTCAGCCTTAATCACTGGTGGCACTTGCGGTGGTGGCGGCGCAGTGGTCTGCACCACGGGCAGCGGTGTAAGCTCAGCCTCAGGCGGGGCGGCTGAGGACATTTCAGCGCCCGCAAGCGTCGGTGCAGGCGCAATATACCCAGCAGCGATACTGGCACTGGCCGCCATAAGCATGGCCATAAATGCCAAGAAATAAAATGATAATTTTTTCATATACACAGGAATAACGAACGATTGTTCATTATAAAAGCAAAGAGCGCATCTGCATGCAAAACTTCACGCAATCGTCACATACGGGAACATTTTTGCCACGGCTAACAGCGCATGAGGGACATAAAGGTGGAGGCCGAGGCCAGAATCGAACTGGCGTATAGCGGTTTTGCAAACCGCTGCATTACCACTTTGCTACTCGGCCGTGCTGAATGCGACGCTCCTTGTGCCTGATTCTTCTACACCGGTCAAGTGCCCTTGGCGCACGCAGCGACTGGCAGCTCCCTGCCGCGCGATGCGAGCGGCGAGTATATTGGCAACCTCCTTGTGCGCAGGACTTGGAAAAGTCGGATTACGCTTGGTAGGGCTTGGTAGCGTCGTCGCCAGAAGTGCGGCCTGAGCGGAAGAAAGCGCGCGTGCTGGCACGCCAAAATAATGTTTCGCCGCTGCCTCAATGCCAAAGATACCCTCGCCCCACTCGGCGATGTTGAGGTAAATTTCCAGCATGCGCCGCTTGCCCCACCATGCATCCGCCCATAGCGACAGCGGGTATTCAAGCGGTTTTCTAAGGAACGCAGGGTTCTGCCATAAAAACAGATTTTTCACCGTTTGCATTGAAATCGTCGAGGCGCCTCTGAGCGGCTTATGGCCATATCTTGCTGCGCGCAGCGCGCGCGAAAGCGCCTCTACATCCACACCCGGATGGTCACAAAACGCACCGTCTTCGGCAGCAATCACCGCATTGATCAGGCGCGGGGAAATCTGCTCAAGCCTTACCCATTCGCGCGTTGCACCCTGCCCCTGAAGGATGGATGCCAGCATAAACATAGAGGGTGGATTGATCACCACATACAGCACGCAGCACAGATAGGGCAGCGCAAGCAGCCAAATCAGCAGGCGCAAGCGCCGAACGCGCCGCGGCGTTTTTCTAACGCGCGGCGGATAATATGCATACCGTATGGACACTAGTTACTGGGCAGGCTACTACGCAGCATCCATGCGGTTTTATCGTGCGCAGCAAGGCGACCAATCATCAAGTCGGCGGTGGCTTCATCGCCGGCTTTTTGCGCGGCTTTCATCGCCGCCGTGACGGTGCTCGCAACATGGCCGTGGCCTGCGGCCAAATCCGCGACCATCGCGTTTTCACTCTGTGTGCTTTTTGGGGCGGCAAGCGTGCTGAGCTTAGCAAATTCGGAAAAACTTCCCGGCGCTTTTTCACCCAGCGCGCGGATGCGCTCAGCAATCTCGTCCACCGCTTCAAACAGCGCGTCATACTGCGCCTCGAACATGGGGTGCAGGCTTGGAAAATGGCGACCTTCAACATTCCAGTGATAATTCTGGGTTTTCAGCGCCAGCGCGTAGGTGTCGGCCAGCACATGTTTCAGTGCGGTGGTAACGGCTTTCTTGCTCATGAGATTCTCCTGTGATGCATGTTATATAGTGCCAATCTTCGGCACTTCAATGATGAGCAGTTCGCTATTTTCCTGTGCAGCAATTTCCAGCGCAGCTTCCCCCGTAATCGCCGCGCCATCGCCCTGATTCAAGGTGACGCCGTTAATAACAACGCAACCTCTTGCGACCAACACATAGCCATCACCCTGCAGAATGTGGCGATGCGTGCTGCCTGCGGCAAGATTACCGCCGTAAATCGCCGCATCCTGATGGATCATCAAGGCCGCGCCACCATGATCCTGCGTGCGTCCGGATACCAGTAAATGCAGCCCATCGGCAGTGGGAAACGAGGCATGTTCCCAGCGCGGCAACACGTTTTTCTCGCGCGGGGTAATCCAGATTTGATAGAGCGTCGTTTCCTCATCCGTCTCGTTATGCTCCGCGTGAGTGATCCCGGTGCCGGCACTCATGACCTGCACCTCGCCAGCGCGCGTCACGCCTTCATTGCCGAGTGAATCGCGGTGACTGATCGCGCCCGAGCGCACATAGGTGATGATTTCCATATCGCGGTGCGAGTGAAAATCAAAACCGCTATGAGGAGCGATGCGATCGTCGTTAATCACGCGCAGGCAGCCGTGCCCCATGCGCTGAGGGTCATGGTAGGTGGAAAACGAAAAATGATAATGCGGCTGCAGCCAGCCAAAATCAGCCGTGCCAAGCTGCCCATAAGGGCGGGGTTCAATCATAACATCCTCCTGTGGATAGGAAGGAAGATAGTGCACATTCGCCCACGATACCAGCGAGGCCAAAACAACTGTGCGTTGCCGAGGAGGAAACTACGCCGCTTTCGCCACTTTTGCCGCCGCGTTCAGCGCCTGGTCAAGATCGGCGATAATATCGGCAATGTCTTCAATCCCTACCGATAGGCGAATGGCTTCTGGCAATACGCCGACGGCTTTTTTGTGTACTTCGGAAAGCTGGCCGTGCGTGGTGCTTGAAGGGTGAATCACCAGCGAGCGCGTATCACCAATGTTGGCGAGCATGGAGAATAATTGCAGATTATCCACCAGCGTTTTCGCCGCTTCAAAGCCGCCCTTCACGCCAAACGTGAACACCGCACCCGCACCTTTGGGCAGATATTTTTTCGCACGCGCGTGATAGGTATTAGAAGGCAGCCCCGCATAATTCACCCATTCCACTTGCGGGTGCGCTTCCAGCCATTCGGCCAGTTTTTGCGCGTTTTGCACGTGCCTATCCATCCGCACACCCAGCGTTTCGATACCGTTGAGCGTCAGGAAGGAATGAAACGGCGATTGCGTAGGCCCAAGCGCGCGCAGGCCAATCGCGTGGTTATGCACGGCCAGTGCCATGTTGCCAAAGCTCTCAAGAAAATTCAGGCCATTGTAAGATGGATGCGGCTTCGTGAGTTCCGGATATTTTGCGGCGTGTTTTTTCCAGTCAAAATTACCGCCATCAATAATGGCGCCGCCCATGGCCGTGCAGTTACCATTCAAAAATTTCGTCGTGGAATGCAGCACCACATGCGCGCCCCACTCAATCGGCCGGCACAAATAAGGCGAGGCCATGGTATTATCAATCACCAGCACAATGCCCGCATCCGCGGCGATTTTGGCAAGCCCCTCAATATCAGAAATCACCCCGCCCGGGTTAGCCAGCGACTCGGCGTAAATCAGTTTGGTTTTCGGCGTAATCGCTTTTTTCACCGCGTCTAAATCATCCACGTCCACAAAATCCGCGTGCCAGTCAAAGCTCATCGGGAAGGTGTTTTGAAACTGATCGGTGGTGCCGCCATACAAACGTTTCGATGCAATAAAGCGCTCGCCCGGTTGCACGAGGGCTTGAAACACCAGCAGCTGCGCCGCGTGGCCAGATGCCGTCACCGTCGCTCCCACGCCGCCTTCCAGCGAGGCCAAACGCTCTTCCAGCACCGAGTTGGTGGGGTTGGTCAGACGCGAATAGACATTGCCGAATTTCTTCAGCGCGAATTTATCGGCGGCGTCCTGGGCATCGTCGAACACGTAAGCGCTGGTTTGATAAATGGGCACCTGCCGCGCCCCCGTCGCCGCATCAGGGCTGTAACCAGCGTGAATCGCGCGTGTGTCAAATTTCTGGGTCATAAAAGCTCCGCTTAAAAATGTATGCGGCCTTGTACGGCGTTACGCGCGGCAAGTCAAATCCTTGCGCGTTACGAAGTTTGCCGCGCTTACCTGCCTAATACGCAAGTTTCAGCACTGCTAGCGGGTCACGGCCAATCATGCGCAGTAAAATACGTGCCGCCCCTTCTGGCTGACGCTCCCCACTTTCCCAGCTTTTCAGAGTACGCTCGGGAATGCCAAATAGCTGTGAGAATTCACGCTGTGTCATGCCAAGATCTGCGCGCACTTTGCGCACATCAACCGTAGCAGGCACCGAAACTTTCTTAGCGGCGTGCGTACGACCTTTGCGGTGCGCTTGCATCTGCTCAATGCTTTCAAGCAAGGCATCAAATTCATCTGGCTTCATATCACTTCTCCTATTTTAACTGTGCACGTAACCGCGCATATTGCTCTTTCGTTAAATCGTCACTGTCAGCTTTCGCGTACGCGTACAGCAAATACACCGCACCTTCGGCCGACACGAAATAATAAATCACGCGCGCGCCGCCGCGTTTCCCCATACCAGGGCGCGGCACACGCAATTTGCGAAGCCCTCCACTATGCGCAATCAGGCTTCCGGCGAAAGGCTGCGTTGCAAGCATCTCTGCGATGGCCTGCACCGTATCTTCGCGTAGGACATGCTTCGCAGATTTTATAAATGCTTTGGTCTGATACACGCAGATCATGGTGCACATTGTGCACTATAGTGGCAGCCATGTCAAGAATCCATGCCGCTTAAAACATCTCCGCGTCGCCGGTGCCTTTGGCCGCTTTCGCCACGCTGGAGGTATAGGATTTTTCTGCCTTCTCGATGTTCTGATAATCTTCTTCGCGGCGCAGTTTGAGCATTTGCGCTTTACCGCTCAGCGGCCAGTAGCGCACCTTGCGCGGCCAGGTACCGCCAACATCTTCCGCCGCGATGGGAATTTCCTCCATCGCCAGATATTCATGCACAAATTCGATATTTTTAGTGCCAATCAGCGCCGAGGATTCAATGACGTTGCCGCCGCCAAACAGTTTGACCTCAAGGCGCTCGCGCCGGCCACCGCGCTTCAAAATTTCGTTGATCAGTTTCTCCATCGCAAACGCGCCGAAGCGCATCGTATCTTGCTCTTTGGTGTTGCCCGGCAGCAGGAAATGATTCATGCCGCCGACCTTGGCAACCGGGTCGCGAATGCACGCCGAAATGCATGAGCCAAGAACGGTCGCGGCAATTTCATCAGGCTGAGTGGTCACAAAACAATCACCCGCATGCACGTTGACCACGGTGACGCCCAGCGCATTATCGGCATAACGGCGCGATCCGCCAAAATAATCATCCGGCGCGCGCCGGTTTTTCCAATCATTGGGTGTGCTTGACGAAGTCATACTACCTATGATTGTGGCGAGATTTTTCCGAAAGTAAACGTGCAATTTGGTCACAGCGAACAAACATTACGCCCGTTACAGCGAACAAACATTACGCCCGTTACGACGCATATAGTCGTTTAGATTAAGAATTTCCTCTGCAGCGAAAAGCGTTAGGTTCGAGAACCGCAGCGCAAGTGTACGTTTTGGTACATGCGCAGTGGAAGCACAGAACATAGCGATTTGCAGCCAGAGGAAATTCTTAAGGTAAATGACTATAATTCACTATTCACAATTCACCTGCCTGTGCTATCACCCGCGTCCATGACCGCACTTTTCACTCACGCGCCAGGCGCAGAGCACACCACCGATGCCGTGATTATCGGCACGGGGCCTGTTGGGTTGTTTGCCGTGTTTGAGCTTGGGCTGCTCAACATTAAATGCCATCTGGTCGATATTCTAAACCGCCCGGGCGGCCAATGCGCCGAGCTTTATCCCGAAAAACCGATCTACGATATTCCGGCACTGCCCATCGTCACCGGCCAAGAACTCACCGATAGATTGTTGGAGCAAATTAAGCCCTTCAAGCCGGAATTTCACTTCAGCCAAATGGTGGAAAGTCTGCGCGATAATGCCGACGGCAGCTTCACCCTCACCACCGACATGGGCACAACCATCACTGCTAAAGCCGTGATTATCGCGGCGGGCGGCGGCAGCTTCATGCCGAAAAAACCGCCCATTAAAAACATCGATGCCTATGAAGGCACATCTGTTTTCTACGCCGTGCGCAAGATGGATGGCTTTGCGAATAAGCGCCTGGTCATCGTCGGCGGCGGCGATTCGGCGCTCGATTGGTGCCTGAATTTGCAGCCGCTGGCATCGCACGTTACCCTTGTTCACCGCCGCGATGATTTCCGCGCCGCGCCCGATTCGGTGCATAAAATGCGCGCACTGGTGGCAGATGGAAAAATGGATCTGCGCTTTGGCCAAATCACCGCGCTGGAGGGCGCTGCACCGCAACTTACCCATGTGGTGATGACGGATAATGATAAGCAGGCTCACCGCATCCCCTGCGACATGCTACTGCCGTTTTTTGGCCTAACCATGAAATTAGGGCCGGTGGCTAATTTCGGCCTGAACCTCAATGAAAACCTCATCACCGTGGATACTGAGAAGTTTGAAACCTCCACCGCGGGCATTTTTGCGGTGGGCGACATCAATTATTATCCGGGAAAACTAAAGCTGATCTTATCGGGCTTTCATGAAGCAGCGCTTGCGGCGCAAGCCGTGTTCCCGCGCGTGTTTCCCGGGAAAAAACTACGCTTTCAATACACCACCTCGTCTTCCGATTTGCAGAAGAAATTGGGGGTTGTTTCGTGATTCGTCATTCGTTATTCGTGTTTCGTGATTGGTGATTCGAAAATAGTCATCAGCACCGCACGCAACCCAAACGAATGACGAATGACGAATCACGAATACTTACTCCACGTCACCGACCAAAGCGGCACCGAGCATACGCTCGAAGGGCTGGAGGGCTGGCGGGTGATGGAAATTATCCGCGACTACGGCCTGCCCATCAAGGCCGAATGCGGCGGCGCGTGTGCATGCGCGACGTGCCATGTTTACGTTGCGGATGATTGGCTGGATAGGCTCGAACCGATGAGCGGCGAAGAACGCGAAAAACTCGACGACGCGATGATGGTGGAAGATAATTCCCGCCTATCCTGCCAGATTTTAATGGACGAAAAACGCTCCGGCCTGCATGTCACGCTAGCCCCAGGCAGCGAGCCTTAACCCTCTAAACTTACGAGTCCCCCATGCCCATGAGCGCGGAAGAAATCACCCAACGTATCACTGCTGCGCTGCCGGATGCACGCGTCACGCTAACCGATTTAGCGGGCGATAACGATCATTGGAAAGTGGAAGTGGTAAGCGGCGCGTTTGCCGGTCTGCCGAAAGTGAAGCAGCATCAACTGGTGTATAAGGCCATCGGCAACGATATGGGCACCACCCTGCACGCGCTGGCGGTAGAGACAAAAGCGGCTTAGGACAAAATTGACCACTTTGTTACGTGGATTGTGTGCCGTGACGCCTCTTTCCGTCATTGCGAGAAAACCTTGTTTTCGAAGCAATCCAGCGGGCGCAGCCATTTCATGATGATACTGGGTTCTGTCGCTGGACTGCTTTGTCGCTTCGCTCCGCGCAGTGACGAGTCCATGCGCGTAAGCGAGGGCGGCATGACGTGCATGTATAATGAGAGAAACCTACGCCGTCAGCAAATAGGCGTATTCTTCGGGAATGTTACCGCTAATCGCGGTGAGCTGAGTCTGTTGCATCGGCTGGGAAGAAACCATTTCCTCATACCAGCTTTCGCAGGTTGCGCGCACATCTTCCGGTACGAACTGCGCCGATGAAAAATAATTCCAGGTATGTTGGTAAGCCTGCATATCACAACTCCCGCGTTTGTGGTGTGGGCTGAACTCATCCACACTAGCAGGCAGTGGTTAATAAACCGTTAAGAATAGGAAAAATGCTGGCAATTACGCCGCCAACGCCGCCAGCAGCGCGAGGCCGTCCGTGCCGCCGGTAATAGGATCGCAGGCACGCTCAGGGTGCGGCATCATGCCCAGTACGTTTTTTTCTGCGTTCATCACGCCTGCGATATTATGGCGCGACCCATTAAGGTTGGTGCCGCTATCAACCTGCCCTGCATCGTCGCAATATCTCAGCGCGATCTGGCCGTTTCCTTCCAGCGCGCTTAGCGTCTCGTCATCCACCATGTAGCAGCCTTCGGCATGCGCCACGGGCAGATGAATCACCTCGCCCGGCTGGTAATGACGCAGGAATCTGGGGGCATCGCTTTCCACGCGCAGCGCCACCTCGCGGCAGATAAAACGCTGCGAGGCATTACGCATCAGCGCGCCGGGAAGCAAGCCACTTTCCGTTAAAATCTGAAAGCCGTTGCACACGCCCAGCACATAGCCGCCGCGTGCCGCAAAATCACGCACGGCCTGCATGATGGGGCTGCGCGCGCCAATCGCGCCGCAGCGCAAATAATCGCCGTAGGAAAATCCGCCAGGAATCAGCACCGCATCGAGACCGCCTGGCAACGCGCTATCGCCGTGCCACACAAAGCCCGCATCGATGCCTGCGGCTTCAAGGCCGGTTTTCATATCGCGGTCGCAGTTGGAACCGGGAAACACAATCACCGCAGCGCGCATGAGGTTACGCACTCTCTAAGCGGTAGGTTTCAATCACGCCGTTGACCAGCAGCGCTTTGCACATGCTGTCTGCTTTCGCTTTGGCATCTTGAGCGTTTTTAGCATCAATCTCCAGCGTGATCCATTTGCCCACGCGGACATTTTGCGCACTCTCAAATCCCATACCATGAAGCGCGGTGAGCACCGCTGAGCCTTGCGGATCGAGCACGCCATTTTTAAGGCCAATCAACACCTCGACGCGCATGCTATTTCTTCTTCGGTTTGATGGGAGAGGTTTTTTTCGCAGGCGCCTTACGTGCAGGTTTTGCTGCTTTCGCCGCACCCGCACGCGGGGATTTTCCGGCGAACACATCGCTCTCAACCACGCTGGCGCTGGGCAGTACACCTAAGCGGCGCGCGACTTCGCGGTACGCATCTTCCTCGCCGCCAAGGTCACGGCGGAAGCGGTCTTTATCGAGCTTGTCGTTGGTGGCAATGTCCCACAGGCGGCAAGTATCGGGCGAGATTTCATCGGCTAACACAATCTGCTCATACTCGCCTTCATAATAGCGCCCGAACTCGAGCTTTAGATCAATCAGCCGAATGCCGATGCCGTAAAACAGTCCGCTCAAAAAATCATTGATGCGCAGGGCGTAATGGCGAATTTCATCCATCTCTTCCGGATCGGCAATACCAAAGGCGAAGATGTGATCTTCGGCAATAAACGGATCGCCCAAGCGGTCATCCTTCAGGCAATATTCAAACAATGGCGAGCCGAGCGGCTCGCCTTCAAACGCGCCGAAACGCTCAGCAAAACTGCCTGCAGCGTAATTACGCACGATGATTTCCAGCGGCACAATATCCACCGCGCGCACCAGCTGCTGACGCATGTTGATGCCGCGAATAAAATGCGTAGGCACGCCCATTTCGCCAAGTCGCGTCATGAGGTATTCAGAAATTTTGTTATTGATGATGCCCTTGCCCTGAATTTGCCCGCGCTTTTTATTGTTAAACGCAGTGGCGTCATCTTTGTAATGGGCAATCAGCGTGCCGGGTTCCGGCCCTTCAAACAGCTTCTTGGCTTTGCCTTCGTAGATGGGAGTTTTGCTGGTCATGGCGGAAATCCTTGTTCGCGGTGTGTGCTTTGTTCTAGCGGTGTTGCGCGCGCGCGTAAAGCGCTATTGCACGCCGCGTGGGTGATGAAATGCGCAGTGGTGGCGCGTGCAGAAATAGAATTTTCTCGAACGTTTTTTTCGTAAAATATATCATGTTTTTCTTGCGTTGTGCTCGCAACGCCACAGCCTGCCGAATCTTTCACAGCACCATGCACAACCACAAAATATTGTTGTCACACCTATGAGCCACCACTATATACTGACACTCATACACTAACAGCGCGTGCGCAGATTTGCCGAATTTCATGAAACAACTGGTTGCTACACTGAATCGTTTTCTACCTGCCTCACTGGCGGGGGCGGTGCTGCCAGCTCAGCCAGTGCGCACGGCGCCGTCGCCTTCCTACGTGGCGTATGCGCACGGTGTCACGGCGCTTGCTGCCAAGCTCGCCTGCGCTGACGGCATTCCCGTGCGCGCCGAGTTTACTGCGTTTGATACGCTGTTTGCTTTTGACGGCCTCGATGCGCATGTGCTGCGCCGGTTATTTCTAAAACATGCGCAGGATGATGCCGCGAGTGCACTACAATATGCGCGCAGTCTGGCATCGCTTGATCTGCCGCTGGCGCAGCGCGAAGAACTTCTGCGCCGCTTGTGCCTGCTTGCTGCGTGCGACGGGCTTCCGAATCTTGCGGAAATCGAAACGCTCTGGAACATCGCCAGCA
Organism: Alphaproteobacteria bacterium; assembly: GCA_022841525.1. Taxonomy (GTDB): domain Bacteria; phylum Pseudomonadota; class Alphaproteobacteria; order Rickettsiales; family UBA3002; genus JALHRI01. Next base: position 14,258 of record JALHRI010000032.1, read on the forward strand.
CACTTGCCGTTGCCGAGCCTCAGTGGCGCGAGCTTATTGGCGCCCATGTCGGCCTGCGCGCCGGTGCTCACCCGCACGAGATTTTGGGCGTTGCCAAGCGCACCTCGGCAGAAGCGCTGCGCACGCGCTACATTGAACGTATTCGACAAATGCATCCCGATCAGCTTGCAGGCAAACAGGTTGCACCTGCCGTGCAACGCCTGCTGGAAGAAGTTACGCGCGCCGTCACGGCCGCCTACGAAATACTTGCTAAGCCGCGTTAGCGGCAGGCATGAAAAAGGCGCTTACCCATAGAGGATAAACGCCTTGCACCATAATTCCGGCCAGGCCGGAAATCAGTTGCTTGCCGAGCGACTTGGGGCTCAGAAGAAATTCTGGGCCCTCTTTTTTTATGCTATCCAGCCACCTCACATGGCTGAACGCCCAGTCGCCAAGGCTGTGGATAATACAGACGCGCCGCCTGCAACGCAAGCAGATTTGCTCCCCCGAAGTATTATCGTCACTGCGAGGAGCGTCAGCGACGAAGCAGTCCAGCGGCCAAAAGAAGAATCCTCAGCCCTCTTACACACCCCCCCTCCTCGCTGAGGAAGGGGGCTTTTGAGCGAGAGCTGAAACCTAAAACCTGTTAGCTGTTAGCTGTCGGCTAATACGGCACCCGTATATCCGGCAGCCCTTGCGGATAGGCCTTGGCGTTACGCGTCAGCAGCAGCGCCCCCACCTGCCGCGCGCTGGCCAGTAGCGCCGCGTGGGGCAGCTTCATCTGGCGATGCTCACGCTTGATCGTGGCCGCCGCGCGGGCGATGTCGCTATCAAGTGCGACGACGCGAAATAAGCTCAAAAACTCGGCCAGTGGCTGCTGTTGGTCCTCGCGCGCGGCGAGGCAAAGCTCCGTCACGCTGATGGCACTGATCAGCAGTTCGCTATAGGCCGCAAGCTCCGCCTCGGCCTGCGGCAAACCCTTTAAATAATCGAGCACGATATGGGTATCGAGCAGGCCGCGCATCACCATTCCTCGCGGTAGGCGGCTTCAATCACCAAGCTATCCCCAGGCCGATTGGCCCACGAGCCAAAATGCGATGCCATGACATTCGCCGGCGGCGCCTGCTGCGCGAGGTGGCCAGCAATCGCCTCTCGAATCACCGACATGCGCGTTACCGATCTCTCGGCCGCAAAGCGATCGAGATCCGCCGCTAGTTCATTTGAAATATCAATCAGGATTCGCATAAAAATTAGGCATATATATTTAATAGATATGCAAACTATACAAAGACATTATCAGCGTCAAGCGCCACGTAAATTTACAATTTTAAGCATTTTACACGCTCAAAAATAATAAGAATTTTTAGGGTCAACCATGAGATTAGATATTTGAGCAACCAGACAAAAGCATATTATCAATTAAAATCAATATATATAAATAAGACATATACCATGTTCCGGCACCACGACGCGATTGTCCAGAAGCAATAAACTTTACAAATAGTGCATGTAAAAAATTAAGCACCTCTAATGCAACACATCAGAATTTCGGCTGATTGGGATTTTTATAAAGCATTTATTACATGAGCTTTTAGCGCCGGTGCATCGCGTTGTAAAACGATGCCGTAGCCGCCGCTATTAATTTATAGCTTGTTGCGTATCGATCTGCTCGCGCCGGAGATATCTTCGCCAACCCCTTCGACCGTATTACAGGCAGCGAGGCTTGAGCTTATCAACAGAGCGATGGAGATGAGTAAAAAGCGTGACATAGGAAAACTCCGGTAGGCTTCAGACTAAAGCCACGGCGCGCGGCAATCAAGCGCCAGCATCGCTCAGCCCGCTTAGGCACCCCCACATTGCCGGCAGATGTTGCAGCGCTGCGGCAGTGGCGCGCGCGGCTCAAGATCGTGGGCACCGCTTCTTACCTGCGGCGTCCGTCCAAGCCAGTCATGTCCAGCCCATAATTTTGTGCCAACATAGTTGGCAACTCACTATCAGCAACGCCCCTGATAAATGCCTCCGCACGAGTGTTTAGCACCCCCAGCGCCGCTTTTTGGCTATGTGGTCCTGGGTCTATGCCCAGCTTGCTTCGTAATTTTAACCATTCTTCTTGTGCTTCCTGCATTCGCGCGGATAGAGAAATGGGGCTGCCATGATCATCTTCATACACAATAACATCGTGACTTCCTGTGGCGCGCTGCAAAAAGGCGCCTCTGAACCACTCGCACTCCGCCTGAATCAAATTTTCAATATCACTCATATACGGACGATTAGAAATTATGGCTTGAACCATGAGTTCCTTATAAGGCGCAACAAGATCGTCTTTAAAATTTAAAAAGGCGGATTCCCACAACACACGCCAATTGGACAATTTTTTGCCCTTACGCAGATCGATATGGACTACGCGTGGGCTATCTGCTTGGTATTGAGCAGCGGCGGAAGGCGAATAGTACCGAATGCCCTCCAGTGTTTGCTCAGGAATCTCCTGGTCATGTTTATAATCTTGGATCATCTCTGCCAGCACTTGCGGCATGATGTCTTCGATCTTATCTAATAGGATATTAACCTTCAGTAATTCCTCTCGCTTTGCTTTATTGGCGGCGTTGAATTCCTCCGTGGGCATCGCGATCAGCGCGTCCAGCATTTCACGCTCGCGCGTACGAATTCTTGTGGCAGTTGCACGTTTTCTATACCCTTCACCGTAACCAGAATACACGGGAAGAGGAATGGTAAGCTCATCACCTCGATCACCAAACGCTACTTTTAACGGTACTCCATTATCATCCGCCTCTAGTAATCCACCTGGGTGAAGCTCTTTTGTTAGGCTGGAGCGCGCTTTTTCTATTGCCACAGCGAATTTCAAGGCTCCATCGATTTGATAGCGCGTATAGGGAGGCTTACCACGAGAATCTAAAAAATTGTTATTAAACAGTGCCGACTCAAGTTTAATCAGTATTTGGCGGGGTGTGCGCCCAGAAAAAATCTCGGACGCCTCACTTTGCTCATCATCCAATGGCGAATCAAGAAATTGATAATGACGACGGGGGTTCTTAGCCTTTGCCGAACGATCCAGATGATCGCACAGATAGGCATAGTATCTTGGCAGGAATTCATATTCTTGCAGGCCTATCAGGTGCAACTCCTGTAACAATGACCGCGCCTGCTCTACAGCAGATTCCGAAGAACGTGGCGTTTTTTCAGAAGTACGGCGCATGCTAACCAACCATCATTCGATCCTGCAGCTTTGCCAATTCTGCCTTATCATAGCCAATGGTCCGCCCTTGCATCTGAGGCTGCGTAACCACGCTAGCCGGTACGGCTGGATCTAATGATGCACGTTGTTCAGGCTTTTTATCTGTTCCAAAAGGCAGATGGCTCACGCCATATAAGATACACCCTCCCGCCACCGTAGCAAAAATATCTATGGCCGCAATGCGCCCAGATTTGAGCCATTTGGTCTCTCGCCCCAAATGGTCATAGAGGGGCTTGCCCATCCACTGCCCGACCACCTTTTTTGCAAACGCATTTTCGAAGACTTCAAAGCCTCGATCTCCACCCATGGCTTTACTGATCGCTGCCATCGCTGCGGATATGCCCGCCCATGCCGTCAGGCGCCCTGCAATCAAGTGTCCAGTATGCACCTCTTGCATGGGCGCCATGGATACTGAAGACTCCGTGCTACCCAGCGCCTTATTCATCGTCGTTACGATTTCTTGTTTGTGGCTTTCTGCTAAGCGCACCGGAATAATGGCAAGATTTCCCGGCAGGCTACTCACGGTAATTTTCATCACCGCATCTGCCGCATAGGGCGGCAATCCAGCGCGAATCAGGGATTGATCCATCTTCGTATAGAGTGCCTGACCGCCTTTATGGCGTATCCAATACATGAACGGTATCGTGGCCACAAACGCACCCACCGAGGCGATGCCACCATAAACAACGCCGTCAAAAATACGCTCCCCAAGCGATTTCTTGGGAGTTTTTTCGCGTTGAATGACCTGTTCCGACATAGGCATGCCGCCAAGATATACCAAACAAAAGAGCGATGCCGCGTGAAGATTTGATGACGTTTTCCCCTGAGAAAGGCTGCAGCGCTTAAGACATCGTTAAGCATTATCGGATAAGCGATGACGCGCTTTCGCGCGAGGGTTTTCACGTTGCTATGTAACGATTCAGAGCGTCTGTTGGTACAGGGGACACGATAACGAAGTCGTTATCATGTGTCCCTTGCGTGTCTGACGATTCGCTAGGAGCGCATGCGCGCAGCGAAAAATGGGTCTAAAAAGCCATAAAAAAAACCACAAAGCCTGAGCAAAACCGCGCTTTTGTGAAGGCTTTGGCAACGCCCCACAGAACAGAGAGAGCAACCGCAGTTTTGCGGCTTATAGCGAGCGAATGCTAGGAGTTTGAAGCTCGAGGAGCGCCGCGTACCTCTATGGTACGTGAGCACCGCAGGGCGAGAACAACGACGCAGGCGCCGCTAGAAGCCGCAAAAACAAAAAAAGCCGGCTTAGAAGGCCTGGCGACGACTTACTCTCCCGTGCCTTAAGACACAGTACCATCAGCGCTAAGAGGTTTCACGGTCGTGTTCGGGATGGGAACGTGTGGTACCACTCTTGCTAAAATCACCAGGCCGTCTAAACCGGCCTTTTGTGCGGCTTCTCAGTTTTCACTGACAAGCCATCTACATATCAAACAAACGCTGGTTGCGTATCAACTCTTGCCAGCGCCAGCTACCTTTCAAAAAAAGGCTGCTTTGCGCTGCATGTGAGAAATCGAACAATCTAAATGCTTTATAATAAAGCCAATGGAGCCATTAGTAACGGTTAGCTGCACGCCTTGCGGCGCTTCCACATCCGTCCTATCAACGTGATGGTCTATCACGGCTCTCATAGGGAAGTCTGGTTTCGAGGCGGATTTCACGCTTAGATGCTTTCAGCGTTTATTCCTTCCGCACATAGCTACCCAGCCGTGCCACTGGCGTGACAACTGGTGCACCAGAGGTGCGTCCAACCCGGTCCTCTCGTACTAAGGTCAGACCCTCTCAAACTTCCTACACCCATGGCAGATAGGGACCGAACTGTCTCACGACGTTCTAAACCCAGCTCACGTACCTCTTTAAATGGCGAACAGCCATACCCTTGGGACCTTCTCCAGCCCCAGGATGAGATGAGCCGACATCGAGGTGCCAAACCTTGCCGTCGATATGGACTCTTGGGCAAGATCAGCCTGTTATCCCCGGCGTACCTTTTATCCGTTGAGCGATGGCCCTTCCACGCGGGACCACCGGATCACTATGACCGACTTTCGTCTCTGCTTCAGCTGTCACTGTCGCAGTCAGGCAAGCTTATGCCATTATACTCTTAAGGACGATTTCCGACCGTCCCGAGCTTACCTTCGCACGCCTCCGTTACACTTTGGGAGGCGACCGCCCCAGTCAAACTGCCCACCATACACGGTCCCAGACCAGGATGACTGGTCTTGGTTAGATATCAAGCATTATCAGGGTGGTATTTCAAGGATGACTCCACCATGGCTGGCGCCACAGCTTCAAAGTCTCCCACCTATCCTACACAGATCATGCCTAATACCAGTGTAAAGTTGCAGTAAAGGTGCACGGGGTCTTTCCGTCTGACCACGGGTACTCCGCATCTTCACGGAGAATTCAATTTCGCTGAGTTGATGCTGGAGACAGTGGGGAAGTCGTTACGCCATTCATGCGGGTCGGAACTTACCCGACAAGGAATTTCGCTACCTTAGGACCGTTATAGTTACGGCCGCCGTTTACTGGGGCTTCGGTTCAAAGCTTGCACCTCTCTCCTTAACCTTCCAGCACCGGGCAGGCGTCAGACCCTATACGTCGGCTTGGAAGCCTTTGCAGAGCCCTGTGTTTTTAATAAACAGTCGCCACCCCCTGGTTTGTGCCGCCCATCCATACTTGCGTACGGGTGGGCCACCCTTATCCCGAAGTTACGGGGGTAATTTGCCTAGTTCCTTCAGCATCATTCTCTCAAGCGCCTTGGTATACTCTACCTTCCCACCTGTGTCGGTTTCGGGT
>JALHRI010000033.1 GCA_022841525.1 Alphaproteobacteria bacterium
ATGCACCTGCGCCTGCCATGAATCCTGCTTGGCCTGAGGGGCATGCTTGTCGCGCCAATGATGGGTCTCGTGCTGCGCCGCATCATCGGCAACATGGGAATGCTGATCAAACAATGTTGGTCGTGGATGCTCCTGCGTTTTTAAAGGTGAGCCTACGCCCTTGGTAATTAATTTTGCCTGGTTGGCATGATCAATCCGGATGCTTTCCGCATGATATTGGCTAGCCATATACAAACAGCCCAGACCAATAGCAGCAATGGCTACTAGTCCTACAACCGGAAACAATGCCGCAGCTTCAAATGCACCCGGCATTAATGCTGCAAAATTGATCTTACCGATCAGGGCCGTTACCCCAGCTGCTACCAACCCAAAGACGGTAGCCGCGCCGATGCCTTGCATCAGATTCCAGCGCAATTTAGCGCTGGCCGATGCGGCCTGATATTCTTTTTCCTCTAAACGATTCATGCCGCTATTCTAGCAAAACCACGGCTTAGTTATGTGAAACTTTTGTGAAGATCGCCGGCGGTGCGTTATAGCGCGTTTACGATGTTCATGCACCTACAGAGTGCAGTGACATCGTAAAGGTCGCGCTATAACTTTATGATTTTATAGCACTACATAACTTTGTAACTGCATCATGCAGTTACAAAGTTAAAGTGCTATAACCATCGCCATCAAGAATTTCATCAAACTGTCATACTTCAGACGGTTCAGATTGGGTAAAATGACGGGTAATGACCGATCTAAGCCCTACAGAATTTTCTACCCAGCCCGTTGTTGAATCGGCGCAAGACGCTGAACGTGGGCCGCAGCGTGCGCCACGCCCGGGCGAGCAGCCACGCGGCGGACTTGCCCCCGCGCCGCAAGCGCCGTTAGCCCCCGCCTCGGCGGCACTAGCTCCGGCTCATGCTGCGACACCCGCTGCAGGCTCTGCCGATTTTATCGCCGCTAACCGCATTCACGTAAAAGATGGTTCCTATTTCATCGCCCCGGGTCTGGTGATCCACCCGCGCGAGCTGGATCCGAAAAACGAAGCCGCACTTCGGCAAAAAATCAGCAACGCCTACCGCTTCGATGCCCCCTCGTTCTTCGACGATCCGGCCAGAGCGATGATCGCGCTGAATCTCGGCACGCTGATTCCGGTGTCGCTGAGTGCCGAGCGCGAAAGCCTGATGCAGGAAATCAACCGCTTTAATGCCAAGCTCGATCAGCCGGTGAGCGATGCGGCGGCACATGCTGCGTCCTACCGTATGCCGATGCAGAGCATGGCTGCTGAGCTTAACACCTATCAGGATACAGTGCCCAGCCCCGCTGGCCTCGAGCATGTGCGCCAGGGTCTGGCGATGTATCTGATGATTCGTGAGGCGTTTACCAAAAAGGGTTTCCGCGAGCCGCTGGTGAATTATTTAGGCAAACATAACGATAACCCCGATCAGGTGCTGGGTCAGGTAGAATCGCGCCTGGGCATCAAGGTGCGCACGCTTCGCGAGGCGGCTGCCGGCGGGCTGGGCGAGGTTGCGCGCACCCTCGGGTTGGATGACGCCACCGCCTACGATATTCAGGCCTTCGCTGCCTATTCCAGCACGCACCGCTTCTCACAAAACGCGCTGGAACATTGGCATCTGGGTCGAGGCCTAAACCCATCTGGCAGCGTGGAAGATAAAATTGCCGCGGGCATGCAGGCGCGAATTGAGCGCGACATCCAAGAATTCCGCAAAAAAGCGGCAGGCGTGTATGACGTGCCGGACGCCATCAAGGCCGAAGAACAACGCATCGCCGAGGCGCTCACCCTGATCCGCCCTGCCGAACGCGAAGTGCTGTATAAACTCGGCTACCAGATTTGCTACAGCCCCGATCGCACGGCCGATAGCATCGCCGATTTTCCTGGCATTTTAGGCCTGCACCGCAAGCTCGCCAATGACCTGCGCGCGACCGATGGTAATTACACCATCTATTTCGCCGGTCAGATGGATGTGAAAAAATCGCTGCGCACGCTGCGCCATGAAATCGCCCATAATTTATGGCCGACCCGCTTTACCCCTGAGCAGCGCGCAGAGATTGACACGCTGGCCGAAGCCGATGTGGCGCGGCTTGAGGCGCTCAAAACCCTCACCACCACGCACCGTAGCGTGCTCAAAGGGCTGGTCGAAGCCTACATCGCCGGTGATGCGCGCGAAAAAGAGGCGGTTGCCGCCACGGCAGATCAGCAATTTGCAGCACTTGGCCTCAAGGTCAGCGAATTTTTACCTCATCTAAACGGGATCGAGCAGCTGAGCTGGCTGGTCGATGAGGCACACCGCCGCATGAGCGTCGAGGGTGAGCTTTACAATGTCACGCGCTATAACGGCGCACCGACACGCTTCCGCGAGGTCATCTCGCGTTACAGCGAGCTGCTCGATATTGAATACCGCGAAAAACCGCAGATGCAGGCGCTACTCGCCCTCACGGTGCCGGGCATGACCCGTATGTTCCGCGATTATTATCTACCCCAGATTGAGGCGCTGAATCAGGAACTCTCAAGCGCGACGCTCGCGCAGGCACAGCCAAAGATTCAGGCAGCCGCCGCCAAGGAATCCCCCAGCCGTCTGATTGATGGCGGCAGCATCGCGCAGCACGAAAAACTGCACGAAGCCATGCTCGCGCTGAACCAACTGGGGATTGAAACCCAGCAAAACAGGGTTAGCCGTTAGTCACGCGGATCAAAAAAAACACGTTTTCTGTGTGAGATACGCGTTTTTTGCTGCGCTGCAGCGCCAGTCTGTGCTACTTACTGGGGAATGGAGCTTAGTGTACGCTTCCCGGCGTTAACGGATTCTTTAGCTTTTGTGGATATCCTACAAGGAAATCAGGCTTGCTGCGAGCATCGCAGTGCGCCCAACCAAGAGGCAATGACGTGATTCCATATTTTGAAAATTCCTCGCTCTACCATATGAAGGAAATGCACCATGCGGGCATGGCGCCGATTCGTATGATGGCCAATGCCACCAAACATATGTTTTCTAACCCGCTGCACCCCATGTCCTACACGGGGCTGGGCAAGCAGGTCGCCGCAGCTTCCGAGCTGCTGGAGCGCATTACCCAGTCCTACCCCAAGCCGGAATTTGGCCTGAACACCACCGAGATTTCAGGCAAAAACATCGATGTGTGGGAAGAAGTGGTGCTGGAAAAACCGTTCTGCAAATTGCTGCATTTCGCACGCGATACCAAGCGCAAAGATTCAAAAATTCTGGTGGTCGCCCCCATGTCGGGTCACCACGCGACGCTGCTGCGCGGTACGGTCGAAGGCCTGCTGCCGCATCATGATGTTTACATCACCGATTGGACGGACGCACGCGAAGTGCCCTCCTTCTCGGGCACGTTTGATCTCAATGACTACATTGATTACTTAATCGAATTTATCTGCCATATCGGCGAGGGCGTGCACACCATGGCGGTGTGTCAGCCGTCGGTACCGCTATTTGCCGCGGTGGCACTGCTGAACGAAAAAAACCATCCCTGCGCGCCGAAAACCATGACGCTGATGGGCGGCCCGATCGATACGCGCAAAGCCCCCACCCAGGTCAATAGTTTCGCCAAAGAGCGCCCGATTGAATGGTTTGAATCCAACGTGGTTACGCGCGTGCCGCTGAATTATCCGGGCTTTATGCGCCGCGTTTACCCAGGTTTTCTGCAGCTCACCGGCTTTATGACCATGAACCTTGAACGCCACGTGGGTGAACATATCAAGCTGTTTAATCATCTGGTTGAAGGCGACGGCGAAAGCGCCACCTCCCACCGCAAATTCTACGATGAATATCTGGCAGTCGCCGATTTGCCGGCCGAATTTTACCTGCAAACCGTGAGCGAGGTGTTCCAGAAACATTCGCTGCCGCAAGGCAAGCTAATGCATCATGATCGCCGCGTGCGCCCCGATGCCATCACCAAAACCGCGATTTTAGCCATTGAAGGCGAGCTGGATGATATTTCCGGCGTCGGCCAAACCAAGGCCGCGCTCGATATCGCGACGGGTCTCAAAAAAGCAGATAAGAAATACCATCTGCAAGCAGGCGTCGGCCATTACGGTATTTTCAACGGCCGCAAATACCGCGAGCTCGTGCGCCCGGTCATCACCGACTGGATCGAATCGCACCGCTAGTACGCCAGCAAATTACGTCCCGCAGAAGGTCTGATACACACGCGCAGACGGTGCGGGCGGATGGCTGTAGGCCTCGTACTGCGCATCTTCTTCAAACGGTTTTTTAAGTGCCTGCAGCAAGCGGTGCAGTGGCGCGAAATCGCCGTGATCACTCGCGGCACTTAAGGCCTCTTCCACACCGTGATTGCGCGGGATCCGCGCCGGATTCACCGCACACATCCGCGCCGCATACGTGTGCTGATCCTGCGCAGGCATGCGCCCAAGCCGCGCCTGCCAACGTGCGTGCCACTGCTTGCCCTCAGTGCTTACAAATAACGGCGCGGGTGCATCAACCAGCGCCAATGCGCGCAGTGTATTCGTGTAGTCCGCCGATGCGTGCTGCATCAGCGCAAACAACTCCTGAATCAGCGCGGCATCTTCCTCTTCTGCATTCGTAAGCCCGAGTTTTTGGCGCATGCGCGCGTTCCACTGCGTTTGAAATTCTGATGCAAACTTTTCCAGCACTGCTTCGGCGATGGTTTCTGCCTGCTCCATGTCATCTGCAAGCAGCGGCAGCAAGGCCTCAGCAAGCTTGGATAGATTCCAGTGACAGATCGCCGGCTGCTGCGCGAAGCGGTAGCGGCCATCCCGGTCAATCGAGCTGAATACCGCGTCCGCATCGAAGCTGTCCATAAATGCGCAGGGGCCGTAATCAATCGTTTCGCCAGATATCGTGGTATTATCCGTATTCATCACGCCATGAATAAACCCGACAGAAAGCCACTGCGCCATCAGTGCCGCCTGCCGCGTGATCACGCGCGTAAGCCACTGCGCGTAGCGATCCGGCGCATCACGCGCAATATCCGCGTCATGACGGGTGATGGCATAATCGGCAAGCGCCTTCAGCGCCTCCAGGTCACGGCGCGCAGCGGCATATTCAAACGTGCCCACACGCAGATGGCTGGACGCCACGCGCACCAGCACCGCGCCGGGCAGCGGCGCATCGCGCAGCACCATTTCACCGGTGGCGACCACCGCCAAACTGCGGGTGGTGGGGATGCCCAGCGCCGCCATCGCTTCGCTGATGATGTATTCGCGCAGCATCGGCGCGAGCACGGCTTTACCATCGCCACGTCTGGAATAGGGCGTCTGGCCAGAGCCTTTGAGCTGAATATCATAGCGCGTGCCGTGCGCCTCACACTGCGCGATCAGATGCGCGCGGCCATCGCCCAGCATGGTGAAATACCCGTATTGATGCCCCGCATACGCAAGCGCTAGCGGATGCGCGCCCTCAGGCAGCGTATGGCCGCTAAGCAGCCTCGCCAGCGCGTCCGGAGCATCGGCACCAAGATCGAGATTCAGCGCCTCCGCGAGATGCTGATTATACAAAACCACCTCCGGGTGCGGCGCGCGCGCAGGGGCTACGGCGCTGTAAAAGATCGGCGGCAGGGTGAGATAATCGGGCTGAAAGATCAGGGTAGCATGCACGCGGCCACTATGAAGACTGTAGACCGCAAGTCAAGAACAGCGGGCGCTTTTGCGCCGGACAATGGTTTTGCCGCAGGGCGTTTGCTTTAACTCAGAGGTTGCCATGCGCCGCGCCTCTCATGGCGAAAGAATACAAAACATGGCGGTAATGTGCAACGCTCTACTTGTTCAAACAGTGATGAAAATTGGATGCAGCGTGTGTGGAATCAGAGGGTTGAGCGGGTGCGGCTCAGTTTGGGACAATTTAAAAAAAGACCTTATGACCTAAATGTCTACCAACTATATTACTTTTGATGTTAGACCTATACCCTTCATAGCTTTATAAAAACTTTCAATAGTTTGTATGCCTGCGTAAAAAGCTTGGCGGCACTTAGAGTATTTATTATATGCCTGCTTTCTAGATCGAGGACTATGGTTAGCAGTGTTGCGATAATCTTTCACGAAACCTCGAACACTTCCTAACCCGGCCAAAGCATTTTTAAACTGTTTTTTACCTGACATTGTATCTATAGCTTTGGCAAATGACTCTTGGCTCTCCTTTTTCGTTAACCAGCCCTTCCGCACAGCAGCCTTAGCCGCACTGTAAACGAGTGTCTCAATAACGTCAGAAATAGCCGTGACGCCGCTGGTAGGTTCGTCATTGTAACGATCAAAGGCATCTTTGACTTTTGTTGCTATAGCTTTGGGCAGGCCTTTTGTTAATGTATCTACTTCAGCTGCAGCAATATGTTGTATAATTGGAATGCCGCCAAATTGTTTTGTCGGTATGCCATCAGCATCAACTGTCCATAAACCAATGCCATGTGATCTTAATTCTTTTGCTTCCTTTAATCCCTCACGGGAGGAATATGCAGATTCTTCACAGATTGAATACAGCGTAATCGGCAAATGAGCGTTGGCTATTTTCATTTTTGTGAGCATAAGGCTTTCTGGAAATGGGCTAACGCGCACATCCAGCGCCATGATTGAAAACTTATTTTGTTCAAAGTGTAACGTTGGACGCCAGCCAAGTGAAGGTTCTATTTCTTCATTGATTTTTATGGCTTTGCGATGACGTGCGTATAGCTCCGCCCTCACGGGTTCGCCAAGAGTACGCGCACTAGGATCAACAGTATCCCACGACATGCGCTAGTCCTTAAAAATTTTCTTAAGTTTCAGATAGAGATCTTTAAGTTCCGAAAGAAGCTCCTCATCGATTTCATCGATTTTCTTTCCAAGCGCTTGATCAATAAATTTAGTAACAGCCGTTACTTGACCACCAATTCTTCTCTCTGCATAGGCAAACTGCACAGTCTCGTTATATACGGTCTCTATGCTGGCTTTATTCTTTGGGTTGAAGACTTTATCCAGGGTGCGTTTTACTGCTGACTTGCTTTCTCCCAAGTTATCGTGGCTGGTTGCAATTTTTGTCAGCTTTCTAAAATCTGTAACGGCGCCAATTATGCCTTCTCGTCGCTTCTCGATCAGTGTATCGCGTATATCATCTACGCTTTCCTCATACTCTGGGAAGCGACGATTTACAGCGCGCAATGCGCCCTCCATCTCTAGGAAAAAATCTTCTGTAATAACCTGATCACTTTTCTTTTTGCCTAACTCCTCAATTAACTCTTCACGATAGCGTTTTGGAATGTTGAGTAGCAACATGCAGCGTCGAATTTGCCCTCGACTTAGACCAGTCTGCTTACTTAAAACGGTCTCAGTTGGTTTTTCACCGTTCTCTTTTTCAAAAAGAGCAATAATTTTTTCGAGGTTTAGCGCGATGGTTAAATAGTCCCATTGTTCCCGCAGAGCATGAATATTTGACATCAATAATAGGTTCTGCAGTCGTGAGGGTTTTTTCTGTACCAGCGCAGGAACAGCGCTAAGATTCAGCTTTCTAGCGCAACGTGTGCGCCTCTCCCCATCGATTAATACATACTTTCCGGCAGCTTCCTCATAGACAGATACAGGCACTTGAATGCCAATTTTCTGAATTGAAACTTCTAGCTCTTCCATTTCTTCAGGTCTGAAGAACAAGCGAGGATTATCAGGATTACTTTTAATAGAATCTGGATGAATTTGCTTTAACGCTAGATGCTGAGGAACACTTGGTTTTGCCATAATTATCTCGCGTAAAAAATTAGTTCATTTACTTGGTGTTTGGGCATTCCTTTGGAATTTCCCATAGTAGAGTGCTTGTGTTGAATCTCGTGTGCAATTTCACACCTCGAAAAATATTTGCTTAATTGGGTAAGAATATTTTCTTTGGTATTCTCAAAAAGCCCATTTTCGGGATAGCTTATGATCAGTTCGCACCCAAGACGTGCAGCATTAGAAATTAAATTCTCAAATGCACTGGCTACCGTTGTTTTGAGAGAGAATCTAGATGTAAAACGGTCAGGGCGGTAGCGTCCTATGCCGCTCGATGCGGGATAATCATACTGCAGCAATGTTTCATATAGGTGGTAATAGCGCGAATATTGATCCGCCGTGTAAGGAGGGTCCGCGTAAATAACACTAGGCAGGCTGTTTCTTCTATTGAGCCGACCAACTAATAATTCAGCGTCTTCCCTGAAGACTTTATTTGCGCCGCGCCATGAAGCATTTTTGAATGGTTGCAATGTAGAGAACGCTGCAAGCCATTCACTCCATACGGAACGATTCCGTTGCTTAGAAAATTGCGAAAAATTGGATTCTTTAACCTTAATAAACTGAGCAAAATGCCCTGTCGTCGTAGAGCATTTTGAAATTGCTTGGCAGAGAGCTATAAGAGACCAAGTCTTTTCATCATTTGTTAGTAGATTTTTTTCATGCAGATAGTCGATAGCGTAACGGATGCTGTCAACTTCTATGCATTGACGAATCCCTAAGTATCCAGCGGCATAGGTAATGCTAAAAAGACGATATGGAAAAGTATAGCTGGCCTGTGCAAGCTTTTTTCTTTCGGTGTCTAAACGTTTTGTGTTTCCAACATGTGGGTATTGCTCATAAAAATGCCTTAGGCCTAGGAAGTCCTTCGCTTGCAGTAGCCTTTCTTCCTCTCGCACATATTTTTGCAATCTGGGAAGAAGGGCTTTTTTATTGCTTTGGAATGGTGTTAGCCCGTGATGCTGCAATGCTTCAAGCGCGGGCGGCAAATCTTGCGAAGTGAAAAAGGAACGCGCCACAGTGCATGCAAAAAGCTGGGCATCATTATTCCATATTTGACGTTGCTCGCTTACAGCCGCTCCAACTGCTCCGATACCGGAAAATAAATCAAGCAGGGGACCTTCTGGACACTGAGACACCACCTCCGCCACTAGAGGCGCAAGCTGTCTTTTGGTGCCCATGTAGCTCACTTGCAATGCCATGTGTTCCCGTCCTAGTAGTAAATAAATAGCACCCTAACATATAAATTGCAGCAACAAATCCATATTAATCAATGTGATTCTTGCTGCATTTTTTACTTTAGGTGATGCGTTGCCACCTGTTGCCGCCAACTGTCCCAGAAGTGTCCCACGGAGTGTTTTTGAGGGGATGGCGGAAGCTGTGAGATTCGAACTCACGGAGGAGTTGCCCCCTCGGCAGTTTTCAAGACTGCTGCCTTAAACCACTCGGCCAAGCTTCCGTACAAAATTTGCCTTTCGGCGACTCTAAAACACTCCAACCTTCACCCGTTTTCAAGACTGCTGCCTTAAACCACTCGGCCACGCTTCCGTATATAAACTCCCGTTTCTACAGGAGTGGTTTAACTTTATTCGCTCAAGCGCCGCTTAGGCTGGCACTCGGCCACGCTTCCGTTAGAATTTCTTCGCGGTTTTGCCGCTTAGAAATTATTACGCCCGACGAAGCTCTTTACGAGCGAAGGCGGGCAATATCGTTTTACCTTTCGGCGACCTTCAACCGCCCCACCCTACGCTAACGCTTCGGGTGACGCAGCGGCCACGCGTCATCACTCTGCCTCGGTAGCGGGTTTTGCGCAGTTTTCAAGCTTAGAAATACGCAGGATCATTCTGAATCTTGTCTTACCGCCCTTCGCCGCCGCCTTACGTCACGCTTGCGCAGCGGCGCGCGCGCGCTTATAAGCGCGTGATGATTTCCTTTACCCAACCTACCGTTTTGGCCATTCCCAAAGGCCGCATCTACGACGAACTTGCGCCGATGTTCGACGCCCTTGGCCTTGCGCCGCAGCCAGAGTTTTTTGATGAATCTTCCCGCCTGCTGCGCTTTTCCACCAATGTCGCGAATCTTGAGATTATCCGCGTGCGCGCGTTTGATGTTGCCACCTTTGTGGCGTATGGCGGCGCAGATTTTGGCGTCAGCGGGCTGGATACCATTGAAGAGCACGCCTACCCTGAGCTCTACGTCCCGCTCGATCTGCGCATTGGCAAATGCCGCTTAAGTGTGGCCGAACCTGAGGCGCTGGCCAGCCACGATGATCCGGCGCGCTGGAGCCATATTCGCATCGCGACGAAATATCCCAACCTCACGCGCAAACATTTTGCTGCGCGCGGCGTACAGGCCGAATGTATCAGCCTATCTGGCGCGATGGAGCTTGCGCCCATGGTCGGTCTGTGCGAGCGCATTGTCGATCTGGTCTCCTCCGGCGCAACGCTCAAAGCCAACGGCCTCACCGAAATCGAGACCATGCTGGAAGTCAGCGCGCGTTTGATCGTGAATCGCACCAGCTACAAAACGCGCAGCAGCGAGGTGCAGTCCTTCATTGCGGCACTGGCGCGCGCACGCGATCAGGTGCAGGCAGAACGCCGCCGCCATGCGTAAACTGACCCTTAGCGATTCAGGCTTTGACGCTGCACTTCATGCCGCGCTCTCTTCGCGTCAGCATGCGGTGGCGGGGGTGGCCTCGGTGGTGGAATCCATCATTGCCGATGTGCGCACGCGCGGCGATACAGCGCTGCTTGACTACACCGCGAAGTTTGATCACGTAACGCACGAGAGCGCCCAGTCGCTGAAACTTTCTGGCGACGTGCTGCGCGCTGCCCACGCGCGCATTTCAGAGGATTTACGCCGCGCGCTAACGCTGGCAGAAACGCGCATTCGCGCCTATCACACCGCACAGATGCCCCGCGCCCACGAATTTTGTGATGATGCCGGCATGCAGCTTGGCTGGCGTTACCATGCCATAGATGCCGTGGGGCTGTATGTGCCGGGTGGCAAAGCCTCTTACCCCTCCAGCGTGCTGATGAACGCGGTGCCCGCAAAAGTTGCTGGCGTAAAGCGTACCGCCATGGTGGTGCCCGCACCGCACGGCGTGTTAAGCGACAGTGTGCTTGCCGCCGCCTTCATCGCAGGCATTGATGAAGTCTATACCATTGGCGGCGCGCAGGCCGTCGCCGCCCTCGCCTACGGCACCGCCAGCATTGAGGCGGTAGATAAAATCGTTGGCCCCGGCAATGCCTACGTCGCTGAAGCCAAGCGGCAAGTCTTCGGCACGGTGGGGATTGATACGATCGCTGGCCCCTCTGAGGTGTTGATCGTGGCGGACGGGAAGAACGATCCGCGCTGGATCGCCGCAGATTTACTGGCGCAAGCCGAGCATGATGAACAGGCGCAGTCCATCCTCATTACCGAGGATGATGCGTTTGCAGACCGCGTGATTGCCGCCGTGGAAGCCATGCTGCCAGATCTTGCCTCCGGCCGCATTGCCCGCGCATCTTGGGATGCGCACGCTCTGGTAGTCGTGGTGAAGCACTTACGCGATGCCTACCCGATGATTGCCAAGATCGCGCCGGAGCATTTACAGCTCGCGGTGGAGGATGCGGCAGCGTTTGCAGCCCCCATCACCCGCGCGGGCGCCATTTTTCTGGGGCGCTACTGCCCCGAAGCGCTTGGCGATTATCTGGCCGGCCCCTCGCACGTGCTGCCCACCTCATCGGCGGCGCGTTTTGCTTCCGGCTTAAGTGTATTTGATTTTTTAACCCGCACCAGCGTCATGGGGGCTGCGCACGCGCCGGATGCGTTGCTGCGCGACGCGGCGATCATGGCTGATGCCGAATCGCTGCCCGCCCATGCCTTATCCCTTCGTTTGCGCCTGAGCTCATGAGCGAGGTCGCACACACTCAGCGTATTGAAGCGGTGACGCTCGCCAGCGGGCGCAACGTCGCGCGGGTCAGCGACGCCGCCTACGAGCGCGACGTCGCCGTGCGCGATCTGATCGAGTCAGGCAGCCTGTCGCTGATTCCGCATCAGGACGGGCCGTTTTCGCTACATCTGGCCATGGATAGCGGCAATGTTAGCCTGCGCATCGGCACCGGCGCGGGCGAGACGCGCGTGCTGCAAGTCAGTATGGCGCCCTTTCGCCGGCTGATTAAAGACTATTTCCTGATCTGCGAAAGCCATATCGAAGCCACCAAATGGGCGCGCAACGATCACCTGCAAACCCTGGATATGGCGCGGCGCGGCATTCACAACGAAGGGGCGGAGCTTCTCAAGTCGCTGCTTGACAGTAAGGCAGTGATGGATTTTAACACCGCGCGACGCATCTTTACGCTGATGTGCGTGCTGCATATCGCGTAAATTACCAGGAGCAGTCATGCCAAAAGAAGAGTTACTTGAGTTCAAAGGCGAAGTGGTCGAAGTGCTGCCCAACACCATGTTCCGTGTGAAGCTGGAAAATGGCCATGAAGTGCTGGCGCATGCCTCAGGCTCGATGCGCAAAAACCGCATCCGCGTGCTGGCGGGCGATAAAGTCACGGTGGAAATGACGCCGTACGATCTCTCCAAGGGCCGCATTAAATTCCGTGAGAAGTAAAACACGGTGGGGGAGACTATACACGCCCCCTTCGTTCATCATCGCGAGGCGCTGTAAGCGCCGTGGCGCTCCAGAAAGGCTGGATTGCTTCGCTGTCGCTCGCAATGACGGTGGCGCTTGCTCGTCACTGCGAGGAGCGTTAGCGACAAAGCAGTCCAGCAGCAAGATGAAACGTATGTGGGCGTGGTGAATCGCACGAAGCCTGCTTCAAAAATGCTGTTTTTTTATCCAACAACCGAGTAGATGACGCTGGTTATGGTCTCAACCTCCCTCATTCTCGCCTCGGCCTCGCCCAGGCGCAAAGCGCTGCTGGCACAAATGGGCATCACGCCGGATCAGATCCTCGCCCCTGATATTGACGAAACGCCCCACAGCAAAGAAGCGCCGCACGCTTATGTGATGCGCATGGCGCAGGAAAAAGCTGCCGCTATCTTCGCCGCCCATCCGCAGGCGACCGTGCTTGCTGCCGATACGGTAGTGGCGCGCGGCCAACGCATTTTCCCCAAAGCCACCAGCCGTAAAGAAGCACAAACCTGCCTGCGCGCGCTCTCGGGTCGCAAGCACCAGGTGATGACGGCGGTGTGCGTGATGCAAGGCGGGAATATGCGCACAAAACTGGTGACAACCACGGTGAAATTCGCCCCGCTATCAGCGGCGCAGATCGATGATTATGTGAATTCCGGCGAGTGGGAAGGCAAAGCCGGAGGCTACGGGATTCAAGGCAGCGCCGAGTGTTTCGTGCAATGGCTGCGCGGTTCGTACTCCGCCGTGGTCGGCCTGCCGCTGTATGAAACGCAGCTACTCCTTCGCCAATAGAGCATGCATCGGCCTTCCGGCCAGAATATGGGTGTGGAAGTGAAACACGCTCTGGCCGGCGGAGGCACCGTTATTGCTAATCAGCCGAAAGCCATCGCTTAAACCCAGCGCTTTGAGCGCCGCAGTGATCGCGCGCGCGTAACCGATGATTTCTGCCTCAGAGGCGCGGGCGTAAAAATCCGCCGCATTTACATAGGCACCTTTGGGAATCACCAGTACATGAGTCGGCGCTACGGGCGCAATATCGTGAAAGGCGAGCGCATGCTCGGTCTCCAGCAGTGTGTTGCACGGGATTTCTCCGCGCAGAATTTTGGCAAACACATTGTTGGCATCGTAAGCGCTCATGCTTAAATCTCCCAATACGGCTTTCCGGCAAAACGCGCGCCAATGAAATCAAGAAAGGCGCGCAGCTTGGCACTTTGGTAGCGGTTCGGCGGAAACAGCGCGTAAATCGCGCGAGCAGGCGCAGGGTGATAGCCCGCCAGAACCGGCACCAGCTTGCCCTTTTTGATGTCATTACCGATAATAAAACTCGGCAGCGAAATAATCCCTAAGCCCGATAGCACGGCCTGACGCAACATCTGCCCGTTATTGGCGGCAATATGCACATTGACGGGCGCCACACCGGTTTCGCCGCTATCATGCATCCAGCGCCATTCGCGCGGCTTCTCGGCGTAACTATAGGCAATAAAGCGGTGGGTAATCAGCTCATCAGGGTGACGTGGTGTGCCATACTTCTCAAGATATTCCGGCGATGCTGCGGTGATCATCTGGCACGGGGCGAGCTTTTTGGCCATCAGGCTCGAATCGGTGAGCGCGCCTACACGAATGGCCACATCCACGCCTTCTTCGATCACGTTGATATATTTATCGGTAAAGGTGATCTCCAGCTTAAGCTCCGGACATTGTGCTGCAAAATCGGCAAGCGCGGGCGCCAGATGAAACAGGCCGAACGATTCAGGCGCATTGATCGACAGCGTGCCGGTAGGGGTCGATTGTAGGCTTTCCAGCGAGCGGGTGGCCTGCTCCATCGTTTCCATCATCAGCCTGGCGCTTTGAACGAAAAGGCTTCCCTGCTCGGTGAGGGCGACAGCGCGCGTCGTACGCTGAATGAGTTTGACTTTTAAGCCCTCTTCCAGCGCTTGCACCTGCTTACTTACCGCAGATTTGGTGACGCCAAGTGCAGTAGCCGCCTTGGAAAAGCTGGATAGTTCCGCTACTTTAACGAACGCGGGCAGATAGACAAATAGGGCAGGATTCACGTTGATTGTTTCCCATGCGTATACAGAGCGGTCTTTTAAGCACAGGGAAATTCAGAAATCAAGCAAGGAGGGGACATAGGTGATGCACCCATGCCCCCGTTTAGGATTAGTCGACGATACGAATCCGACCCAGCGAATTCGCAATCGCACGGAATGCCTGATTCAAATCACGCGAATCCTGCACCGCGAAGAACAGCTGTTTGGGCTGATCATCCGGCTTCTTGTCGGTTTCATAGGCAGTGCCATACGAGCACTCGGTCATCAGACGCGCGGTATGACGACCTGCCGGCGTGCTTAAATTGCCCACCGAACCCACCGCCACGGTGTAAATAATCACCGGACGGCTCTGACCATCCACCATACGATTGCGCAGTGCTCGGCAATGCTGCAGCGTAAAGTGATCCGACCAGCCTTGCGCCGTCTTGGCAATGTTCGGATCATTATACGAAGCGTTGTTCGGGCGAACATAGGTACCATCCGCAGTATAGCGGTTGGCTTTAATCGCCGCCAGACCACCAGGCGTTAACGGATCCTGCCACACACCATTCACCAATTCCGGCATCGGGATAATTTTCGGCGTCTCCGACCCATATTCCTGGATACGGAAGCGGTTATTCTCGCCGTCTGTTACCCAGACGACGACGGGCACCGCATCGCCATCATCACCGTCTCGGTTCGGGCGCATGAAATCCATGTACCCACGATAACGCTGGAAGGAATCAAAGGCAGACGCACTGTTGGTGTTGTTTTCGAAATAATTCGAAAGCAGCGCAGTGTTGATACCATCGCGGCAACCTGCGGCACCATCGTCTTTGCAATGCATCAGCGACCGCGCCCACACCCCGCCACCGGCCTGCACCGGCGTAAAGAGTGCTTGCGTATCACCTTCGCGCAGCAAGGCGGTGTCCATCTTCCAGCCACGGTTCATATCAGGCGACTGCCACTCATTGAACCCAAGCCCAGGCATCGTCGGACGCGGCGGCGTACCCCGAGGAGTTGTTGGGCGCACGCAACGTGGTGGTGGTGGGCTACCCGCACATGGATCACTCGGCGCACCGGTAGCAGAACACGAGGCGGTGCAACGCTCCATATCGCAGCAGACGGTTTGCGGTGGCATTGGGCCAGGAACCACGCCGCAAATATCATCATCTTCTTCCGGTGTTCCACGCCCATCGCACTGTACGCTTCGCGGCGCACAGCATGGTGAACTTGGATAGCTTCCCGCTTGCTCTTCCATACAGCCGCGGTTACCCGGGCCGAAATTATTGCACGGTCTGCTTGGGCAGCATCCACCCTTAGTACATTTAGGCATACAATTGTCGTAGAACGCCTTCTCCAACGCATCAAGCCCATCAATCGGCTTATCCTTATCCGGACAGCTGAGCGGTGCTTCTATGCAGAAACAATTAAAATGCGCCGATAGCGGATTACTGGCCGTCAGGCCGCTCGCATCCACACGGTCACAGACAGGTCGGCAAGTTTCCGGCATGCCGCCTTCATGGCCGCGCAAATTTTGCCATTCTTCATCGGTTAGCGTTGAGCCGCGCGGCTTAATACAGTCACACTGTGCGGGGCGCTCAGGGTCGCCCGCCGGCAAATCGCAAGGATCAAGACCAATCGAGGTCAGGCCGTAAGGGATCATCGCCACACGGTTTTCATGTTCAAAATCGCAGCGATCGCCCTGCTCATTGCCGCACATCACAAATTCGTTGAGGGTTTTTGCGGCTTTGCGCAGCGCCTGAATCCGCGTATCGCCATCATCGAGTGTGTTTTCTACCATCGAAAACGTGTAATCGAGCAGCATCACAATATCGTAGTAGGGCGTTTCGCCCGGATTGCGCAGGTTCGTAACGGTTTCAATCGTGTAGGGAAGCTGACTGACGCCCAGCACACCGACAAATCCTGACGCTACAGCAGAGCGGCCAGTGACCGTCGTGCGGAATACATCGCCCACTTCTTCCACCTGTATCGCCGGCGTAAAGCTCGGATCGACATTATAGCCACGCGTGTTCAAGCGGTAGTAACTGGCGACACGCGCTTCCTGCTGCGCCAGCACTTGCGGCCCCAGGCCACTGCCTTTAGGCACCTTGCCCCACGGCTCATGGAGCCTTGCGGCGGAGGAAGACGTCGCCGCCAAATCCGCAGCTTGCTGCGCGTTTTTATAGGCCATTTGCTGCTTGCCAAAATCAAAGGCAGCCCCTCCGGCACCAATCAAAATCGCCGCCATCAGGCCGCCCATCATCATGATGGCGCCGCGCCGACAGGCCGCAAACTGTTTCAGCCGTAAAAAAATCTGAGGTTTCATAACTCGCTCCCGTTTTTTAATCGCTTACGTGTGCGCGTAAACGGCTTACGTGTTACCGCCGCCTCCGTTGCCGCAGGGGATCTCTCCCGCGACCGGAAAGTTCGGTGGCAGATAAATGGCTTTTCCCAGCCTGTTATAAAAATAAACGCGCTTGGCCAGCGTGCGCGGCGTAAACGTGTCGCTTACCGCACCAAAAATGCGCGGAAAAATCGGCTCGTAGCGGAAGAACGCTTCCAGCACGAGCATGTTCTCACCTTCCGTCAATGCGCCTGTTTCTGCAGTCACCGCTGGGTCGGTAAATCCGGCATTGCCACCAGGTGCGCCCGTGATCTCACTGTTCGCCCCCTGCAACTGCCCCTGGCTGTGCTGCCACACGATACGCATGGCACCATTATCGCGCATCAGCGAGGTCACGATCACACGGCTGGCATCATCGCCGTCCGCATGCGGCTCCATGAGGGTGTTCATACCACTGGTAATATTGGTAAGCACCTGCTGATTCAAACGCAGCGTATCACAGGCATTCATCGCGTTAGCGGGCTGCGTTTGCGATACAATACTGGCCAGCGAAAACCCTGCTGATTGCAGCTTATTCATGATCATCACGAAGCGTCCGGCCTCAAGCCCGCCCATCAGCATGATGAGGAAAATCGGGGCGATCAGCGCAAATTCGATCGCAGAAGCACCTTTTTTACTACATAAAAACTGGCGTATCATCTTATCCCCCCGTGCTAATCGAACGGTTCATTTTTAACAATCGTCGAGGCACGTATCACCGCAAAGCCATCCGGCCCGAACAGATCCCTTACCATCGGGAAATTTGCGCGCCAAGGCAAGCGCACTGTGATTTCCACCACCTCTTCGGCATTACCGGCATTGTTGGCTGTGGTATCGGCGTCATACTGCCCGTTACCGTTGGCATCTTCAAACTGGCCATTGCAGAACGGTACGCCGACGCCGTATGGGTCAAAGCACAGATCCGGTTCCTGGCCGCCGCTATAGCCATTATTCTGCTCAACATCCAGCACGCGCGCATTCACCTGCGTCATCTGGCCGCCGATCAGCTGGCGCGTACTTTGCCGAATCATTTCCTGCACCTGATCCGAACGACTCCCCGCACCACCGACAAGATTGCCAATACTGGCTTCACGCCCCGACCGCGCCACGATCGATTCCACCGCCACGCTGGTATACATAAACAGGCCGACTTCCATCAGGCCGAGAACGATCAGGAAAAAAATGGGGGCAATCAGCGCAAACTCAATCGCTGTCGCGCCGTCGCGGCGCTTCAAAAAACGCCTGCAAAACTTTAAGATGCCACCAGATGAGATCATAACACTTATGGTTATAGCGCGCCAATGGTTAAGAAAGCGTTAATTATTGCATTTTTTAGGCGTATGTTAGCTCTTTTTTACGCGTATTTGCGTCAAACGTGATAGATTAGGCTCAGTATCCTGCCTTAGCCAAAGACACTACCGCCACCGCGCGGCAACGTCACTTCGCGGTGGACGTAGACATGCATCAGCAAGCCGCAGGCCATGAAAATTGCCATTACAAACGAGCCGCCATACGATAAAAACGGCAGCGGTACACCCACCACCGGCAGCAGCCCCATCACCATCCCCATATTAATGAAAATATGCACGAACAACAGCGTTGCGACACCGGCGGCGATCATCCGGCCAAAGCCGTGGCGACAGCGCACGGCGAGCATGAGCGCGAAGGTGAGCAGGCATCCGTAAAGAATGAGAAGTATCAGCGCACCGAAAAATCCCAGTTCTTCGCCGAGCATGGTGAAGATAAAATCGGTCTGTTTCTCAGGGAGAAAATCAAGCTGACCCTGCGAGCCGCCGACCAGGCCTTTACCAAAAAACCCACCCGAGCCAATCGCAATCTGCGACTGGATGATGTTATAGCCCGAACCCAGCGGATCTTGCGTCGGATCTAAAAACGTATCCACCCGCCGGCGCTGATAGGGGTGCAGCAACTGATAGATAATCGGCACCGCGGCAATGCCTGCACCCAGCGTGCCTGCAAAATAAACCCAGCGAATACCGGCCATGAAGCACGTCGCGTAGGCGATCAGACCAATAATCGTCGCCGTTCCCAAATTGGGCTGTAGCAGCACAAGACCGGCCGGTATCGCCGTAATCAGAAGCGGCGCGATCAGCACCATCAGGTGATGACGATGCTCCAGATGCACACCGTGAAAATAGCGCGCCAGCATTAAAATCACCCCCAGTTTGGCAAATTCAGAGGGCTGCAGCGTGAAGCCGCCAATCGCGATCCAGCGCTGCGCTCCGCCGCCCAGCACCCCCATCACTTCCACAATCACCAGCAGCACGACGCATATGCCGTAAATCAGCGGCGTGAGGGTCATCAACTGTTTCGGCGACATCAGCACCAGTACGCACGCGGCCAGAAAACCGATCAGCATTTTGGAAAGCTGCGGCAGCACAAAGACGGTGATGTCGCCGCCGGCGGCAGAATATTGCATCGCCAGCCCAAGGAGTGTCAGCGTCACCATTACCCATAAAATCGGGCGGTGCACTTCGGATAAGCGGCGCAAATAGCGGCGAAGACGCGATGCACTAACCATGATCGTGCCCCTCACGAACATGCTCGTGCAGCTCTTCAAAATATTCGCGCACTTTTTTGCTCACCGGTGTTTGCATCAGTTGCTGGGTTTGCAGCATCACGTCGCGCGCCACCGGCGCTGCCGCCGAAGAACCGCCCCCGCCATGCTCAATCAGCACGCTCACCGCGTAGCGCGGCTTGATGGTCGGCGCGTAGCCGACAAACCACGCATGGTGACGGTATTTCCACGGAATAAGATTTTGGTTTTGCCCGCGCACCGTAATACGGCGCACCTGCGACGTTCCGGTTTTGCCACCAAACATAAATTCTTCCTCGCGAATGCCCGAAGCATAGGCCGTACCGCGCGGGTTGTTGGTCACCATATCCATGCCGGCCATCATTTCTTTCACATGCAGCGCGTCAAGATTGATGAAGCCATGATCCAGCTTCTCGCCTTGTTGTACTGGCAAAATACGCGGCGTGATTTTTTTACCGCCATTTGCCATCCGCGCGATCATCACCGCCATTTGCAGCGGGCTTGCAATCACATCGCCCTGACCGATGGAGGCATTGATCGTCTCGCCCGGATTCCACGGCAGACCG
>JALHRI010000034.1 GCA_022841525.1 Alphaproteobacteria bacterium
GATACCTGGACGATCTCGAAAAACTCTTTGAACAGGCAATAGAACTCGTTCTGGCTATGGTACTTCTGCACCTTCGGGCTGCTGGTCATATCGCCCAGCGTGATGCCCGATTCATATTCGAGCAAAAAGGCACGCCCCGTCGATTGCCGTTCGTTCAGGGAATTGTAGCCTTTCAGCTGGCGAATGTTGATGTGGTTGATACTTGAGGCCACCGCATAGAGTTTGGTTTGCGGAGAACAGAGCGCGGCGCACAGGCAAATGATGTGCTTGCGATCTTCCTCAAACGGCACGCTATTCAGCACGCTGGATATGAACACCGAATTGTAGGGGATTTTGCGATCACCCACATCGGCAAGGAACTCATCCACCACGCGGAGCGATTCCGCCTTGTCAATTTCCTCGGCTTCATTCACGCGATACGGTTCAAACGGAGTGACGCGCACACCGATGGAACGCAGTATCTGCGTTTCATGCAAATGCCCCGCGCCGAAATCCAGCACCGACTTGCCGTGTTCTTTCATCCACTTGTCGCGGTTCTTTGGCTCGGTCACATCAAAATCCTTTGACGTGCTGTTGCCAGCCACCGCGAAAATAAACCCGCGCCCCAGATCCTCGCGCACGCGGCGCAGGCGGCGGAACGAATTATAGCGCAGCAGGTCGCGGTAACGATTATGAATGTCAAAATCCATCGAGAGCAGGTTCAACATGGCATCGGCCAGCCGCGCTTCGTCCTCGGTTACCAACACCACCGCCACATCAGAGCGTTTGGATTCCGCCTGCATCTGTAAGCGGCCTATGCCGTTCACCACGCGCAGGTCTTTGGTGGCAACCACGGGCATCAGCACGCCTTTGAGGTAAAGCGTTTTGGAAATGCTAGTGGCATAGGTGATCCAGCGGCCTTTGTTCGCTTTGAGCAACGGCGCAATCGGCATCACCTGCGCCTTCAGGCACGGGTAGAACTCGGGCGTGTCAGGCGTTTTGTCAGGAATTGCCGCCGCAATCGCCTTCACATCCACCCGCGCCAGCGCATCGGTGATATTCTCGGGCGTGTCCTTCGGGCGCAAATCATTGGTGGCGCGGTTAAAGGCGACGTTCACGCCTTTGCGCTCCTCCAAATCCATCGCCCTGGTGAACTCCACTGGCACTTGTTTCACGCCCAGCCGCTTCGCCACATGATGCCGCTGGTGACCAGAGATGATTTCGCCGTCGGGCGTGGCATAGATGGGAAGCAGGAAGCCCAGCTTGCGAAGCGACAGCTCAATCAAATCGAGGCGGCGAGGATCTGCGGTGCGCGGGTTGTAGGTGGACGGGTTCAGGCTATCAATGTCGATCAGTTTCATAAGCCGAGCCTCTTTTTCAGTTCGTGGACAATGGCTTCTTTGTCGAAGCCGACTTCCTGTTTCACTTCCTCAATCCATGCGAGGTATCGCTCGCGGGGAATCTCAAAGCTGTAGGGTCCGATGGTTGCGCGGGTGTCGGCTTCGTCGATGGGCTTTTCCTCGTCGTCATCAATGCCGTCGGTCAGCAGGCTTTCGAGGCTTTTCTGCAGCTGCTCCAATTCCGCTGCTTCAAAGCCAAGCACCGTTTTGTCGAACGACATGTTATCGAGATCGGCCAATTCGAGGGCGAGCATTTCGTTATCCCACTGCGCTTCCTCGCCTGTGCGGTTGTCGGCAATGCGATACGCCTTCACCTGTTCGGCGGACAAACCCTCCGCCACATGCACAGGCACTTTCTTCAAGCCCAGCTTCTGCGCTGCCTGATAGCGTGTATGCCCCGCGATGATGACCATTTCGGAATCCACGACAATCGGCTGGCGGAATCCGAACTCCTTGATTGAGGCCGCCACCTTGTCCACCGCGTGCGCGGTAATCCTTGGGTTTCTGGCGTAAGGCACAAGTTTTTTGAGGTCGAGTAATTCGACTTTCATAGGGTTCTCCATGTTTGAAAAAAACGAAACGAAATGGACTTCTGGAACGTGTCGCTGGCGAAATGCCGCGCCAAGCGTCCCCGTATAGGTTCGGCCTGGGAAGGACCCAGAAGGTCAACCAATTGTTATTAAAGGCAAAAGAGCCTTGATTGCAGGTGGCAGGGTGTTATCCGATAGAAGGTTTAACCCCAGCAAACGAAGGAAAATGCTATGCAAACCACCGAAAATGTCACCGAAACATCCCAACATGACAACCAAAGCCCGATCATCGCCGCTTTGAACGACCGATTCCGCCAGACATACTGGGGAGGCAAGGTCATGACGACCAGCGGCGTGAACGAATTAAGCGAAGACACAAGCGCAGCCGTGTTCGCCGCCGTGATGCACTACGACAACTTCACCGATGACAACGACCCATACGGCGAGCATGACTTCGGCAAGGTAGTGGTCGAAGGTCAGGACTTCTTTTGGAAGATTGACTACTACGACCACACCCTAACTTTCGGATCAGAAAACCCCGCCGACCCAAAGGTCACCACCCGCGTGCTGACCATCATGCTCGCGAGTGAGTATTAACCTTTTACCTTGAATGAACGAAGGGGGCTTCGCGCCCCCTTTATGCTGCAAGTCTCGTTATAATTCTGCTGCTTGTGTAGTTGATTTTATGTTGTACTATGAGCAGGCAATCTGGCGCGTGAGTTCGAAAAGCGTTCGCTACGCGCCGCCATTTTACAGCCAGTGAATTTCAAGCTGGCGCAGTTCCTCACGTTTTAGAAGTTCGCAAACACGCTTTATTTGCACCGCAATTTGGTATGATATTGATATGTAATGCATTTGCCGGTTCGAATCTCGAATGCGTTTTTATCTTATCACCAATTGCGAGGATGTATGGAATCAGCACATAAACACGAGCCAACCGCTTATGAAACGCTCTGCGATAAATTGAGGACGCTGGCAAAATCAGAAGGGCGCATCATGTCCGAAGCCGAAATACACACAAGCGCACGGAATCTGATGGGGTATGTGGAGTTGGTTATGAGGATTGATCAGAAGATTCCTTATAAACCATAACTTGAATATGACAGCTTCACCCGATTCGTAGTATTTTGCGTAGGTTTTCTTCATATTTTACAGATAGATGTTGGCTGTCACAAAACCTTAACTTTTATTTAACGTGGGTGGTGATATACTAGCCCAAGCCGCTGACAGTATAACCTGTTGGCAAAATTCAGTTTTAACGGGGCGATATTATGTTGACAGCATCAGAATTAAAAGACCACTTCTCTCGTCTACAACCCACTGAAAGATGGCAGGTAATATTTGAGAAAGATAATGCTAGGCTTATAAGTCCACACGGGGCGCATGGAGACATTGAGGTGCCTTATGAGATTGCTGATGCCGCTGGGCTTCAGCATGCGAAAGCACAAGTGGCTGCTCAATTAGCGGAACGCTTTCAACAGGCAGAGCAAGGTATCCAACGAGGCGGTCGTTATTAAATACTTGCCATCCACGCGTATCCACGCCGACGATGGCAAAAAGTTGTTAAGCTGCCAGTCGCTTGATGAAGCTACTCGCCGTGTAGTTGATATTATGCTGAACTATCAACAGGCACTCGGTCGGGCAGGTTCGAAAACCGTTCGCTACGCGCCGCCATTTGAAATAGAGGCAGTTTTAAGTCGCTGAGTTCGAATCTCAGCCAACGGTTCATTAGGTTCGAAAATCTTATTTCCAAGAATTTTGAGTAAACTCGCTGTTTTGAACCTGGGTTGCAAAATAATAAAAAATTCATATGATCACATTATGAAACATAATGATCTTAGATCAATAGCGCATAATATTGCAGATTCCTTTGCATCTGGAATGGGTTTTCTTATTGGTGTCTATGGCATAGATATTTTTGGTGAAGCGCAAAAAAGTCTAGAAGGTTACATCACCGTGGATTTTTTAAATGGAACAACAACAGGCGGTACTCCTTCGCAGTCACTTGCAAAGGCAATTAAGCTTTACAGTGAGGCATTGCCGGACTTATGCGAAAAGCAAGGCTCAACTGTTTCTTCTTTCAGATCGCTTACAGCACGCTATTCGCTAACCAATCATGTTGTCGTCACTGTAGAAGATGAAAAAGGGCGGCAATCAACAGACGAATATGTGGGCATACCATTGCAGCGTGTAAAAACTACAGATGGCCTTGGCCGGATTCGGACAAAGCGTAAATAATGGGACTTCCTGTATAATTGATTTTGTGCCTTACAATCGCTGCAAAATCCGCCGCACAAGTTCGAAATCCGTTCACTACGCGTCGCCGCTTATTCCCTCAACCCAGCCGCCATTTGCTGCACTAAATTGAGTGCGGCGTTGCCGTGATCGGCTGCGGCGTGTTCCATCAGGCTGACGATGGATGATCCCACCACAATGCCATCCACATGACGGTTGAGTGCGCGCACATCAGCGGGGGTTTTAATGCCAAAACCCACCGCCACCGGTAAATTGGTATGACGGCGGATGTGCTGCATATACTCCCGAATTGTCTCGGCGCTGGCCGATGCCGTGCCGGTAATACCCGCCACCGACACCAGATAAAGATAGCCCGAAGCCTGACGGGTAAGTGCTGGCAGGCGTGTGCTAAGCGAAGGCGGCGCGATCAGCCGCACGAAATGCAGCCCTGCAGCGGCAAGGGCAGGGGCGAAGCCGGATTCTTCCTCGGGCGGAACATCGACGATAATCACGCCGTCCACGCCTGCGTGGCTTGCGTCTGCGGCGAAGCGATCCATCCCGTAATGGAAAAATGGATTGCCGTAGCCCATCAGAATAATGGGCGTGGATGTATTGGCGCGGCGAAATTCACGCACTTGCTCAAGCACGCGAGCTAAGGTGGCACCGGCCGCGCGGGCGCGCAGACCGGCGGCTTGAATAATGGGCCCGTCGGCCATGGGGTCAGAAAACGGTACGCCAAGCTCGATGATGTCGGCGCCCGCTGCGGGAAGTTTGTTGAGCACGGCGAGGGAGGTTGCATAATCCGGATCGCCGCCCATGATGAACGGAATCAGCGCGCTGCGATTCTCAGCGGCGGCGCGGGCAAATGCAGCGTCGATGCGTGAGGCCACTTTGCTCATAGCTCCACCTTCAGGGCGCTGGCGACGGTGAACATATCTTTATCGCCGCGACCGCAGAGATTCATCACCATCAGATGATCGCGCGGTAAATGCGGTGCTGCGCGCATGACGTACGCGAGGGCATGGCTTGGCTCAAGCGCGGGCAAAATACCCTCCAGCCGCGCGCAGAGCTGGAAGGCTTCCAGCGCTTGCGCGTCGGTAGCGCTTTCATAACGCACGCGGCCAATATCTTTCAAATGCGCGTGCTCAGGGCCGATGCCCGGATAATCCAGGCCCGCGGAAATGGAATGGGCTTCTTCGATTTGCCCATCATCGTCCTGCAACAAATAGGTGGTGCATCCATGCAAAATACCCGGACTTCCCTTCGCAAGCGAGGCGGCGTGGGCATGGGTATCAAGCCCGTGGCCTGCGGCCTCCACGCCGATCATTTCCACCTGCTCATCATCGATAAACGGGTAAAATAAACCAATCGCGTTGGAGCCGCCGCCGATGGATGCCACCAGAGAATCCGGCAGGCGGCCTTCTTTTTCCTGCAGTTGGGCGCGCACTTCCTCGCCGATGATTTTTTGAAAATCGCGCACCATCATCGGGTAGGGGTGCGGGCCGGCAGCAGTGCCGATGAGGTAATAAGTGTCATTCACCTGCGCTACCCAGTCGCGCAGCGCTTCGTTCATCGCATCTTTGAGCGACTGCCCGCCCGTGGACACAGGGCGCACTTCTGCGCCCAGCAACTTCATGCGAAACACGTTGGGCTTTTGCCGTTCGATATCTTTGGCGCCCATGTAAATGGTGCAGGGAAGGCCGAAGCGTGCACACACGGTAGCAGTGGCCACTCCGTGCTGACCAGCGCCGGTTTCTGCGATGATGCGGGTTTTACCCATACGCATGGCGAGTAAAATTTGCCCGACGCAATTCGTAATTTTATGCGCGCCGGTGTGATTGAGTTCGTCGCGCTTGAAGTAAATTTTTGCACCCCCTAAATGCGCGCTTAAGCGCTCGGCATGGTACAGCGCGGAGGGTCTGCCCACATAATCGCGCAGCAAGCCTAGGTAGGTAGCTTTGAAGCTCGCATCGTCGCGCATGGTAAGGTAGGCGGCTTCGATCTGGGTAATCAGCGGCATGAGGGTTTCAGCGACGTAGCGGCCGCCATACTTGCCGAAATGGCCGCGTGCATCGGGCTGGTGGTAGGGTTTTGTTTTCATGGGCGAGTGCTTAGCACGGCGGCATGAAACGCCGCAATCTTTTCTGCGGATTTTTTTCCCGGTGCCTCTTCAATACCGCTAGATACATCGACCATCGGCGCGAGGGTGATGGCCAGCGCCTGAGCAACATTGCCCGCATGCAGGCCGCCAGCTAAAAACCACGGTTTTTGAAATTGCGTATCTTTAAGAAGCTGCCAATCAAAACTCGCGCCGCTACCGCCGTGG
Source organism: Alphaproteobacteria bacterium (assembly GCA_022841525.1). GTDB lineage: Bacteria > Pseudomonadota > Alphaproteobacteria > Rickettsiales > UBA3002 > JALHRI01. The sequence goes on from JALHRI010000034.1 coordinate 6,471, forward strand.
CCTTCGGACTTGCTATCAAGCAGGAGGTGATCGGCCATTTCTTCAAGCGTGTGCGCCAGTACAACATCCTCCGCCGATGCGACGCTAACGCCCACAATCAGCTTTTTCTGGCTAAGCGCTGCAATGCTGTACAGACGCGCAGCATCGCTCACGCCGTGTACTTGCACATGGGTGAGCTCAGGCGTGCGCGCGATGTCTTGTAGCAGCGCATCGTTGGGATTCACGGTGACGATCACGCGTGCAACGTTCGCAGGTGCTGCGTTAGCAAGCTGCGCGCACCCATCCAGCGGTAAGTGGCGCGGTGAGGGTGCGTAGTGCACCAACCCAATAAATGACGCATGGTGAGTGGTGGCGGTGTGCACATCCGCCTTCGTCATCAGCCCGCAGTTTTTAATGCGTACCTGCATTACAGATGAGAAGAAATTTTTCGGCGCATGCGGCTTAGAGTAAGGCCGATCAGACTTAGGAAAAAACCTACAAAGAAGCTGCCACCAAATGCCAGATATAACGGTATCTCAAGCGTACCCCAGAGCAGACTATCGAAGGAAACTAGGTGGGTATTATGAATCACCAGCGCGACAATAAACGCAGCAATCGCCAGATAGGTTAGCAGAAAAAACGCCGAGAAAAGGCTACGCATTAGGCCTTCGGCACCACGTTGACCAAGGCTTCACGAAGCTCTTTACCGGTACGGAAATACACCGCACGACGCTCGCCCAGGCTGACTTTTGCGCCATTCTTCGGATTACGCGCCGCGCGCGGGGTACGGCTGCGGATGGAAAATGCGCCAAAGCCGCGCAGCTCCACGCGGTCACCACTAACCAGCGCATTAGAAATCTCGCCAAACATGGTGCCCACCAGCACTTCAATATCTTTCTGGTAGAGATGCGGATAGCGTTTGCACAAGCGTTGGATGAGTTCGGATTTGGTCATAAACACTCGCAATTTCACAGGTTTAATAGCTACCTAGATGCCAGATACTCACCATTCCGTCAAGCGGTGCTATTTTTGCGCTGAGAAATTCCAGCGGACTGAGAGATTTCAGCCATTTTTTCAGCTCATCGATCTCATCTTCTGTGGCGTAATCATGCACCTGACCACGTATATTTTTGGTGGTTTTGAGCCAGAACAACGCGTCTGATTCACTGCCAATGGCATCAATGAGTTTATGGTTAAGCGCCTGCCTGCCGGTAAATACGCGTCCGTCTGTAGCAATACCCAAGGCATCACCCGTAATGCCGCGATGGGTTTTCACCAGACCAATGAAATAGGCGTGCGTGTCTTCCACTAAAGGCCGCACAACGCTTAGCTCATCTTCGCTTGGGGTTTTGAACATGGAGGGGCTGTCTTTATATTTGCCGCCAGTAATGGTGAGCGGCTCAATCCCGATTTTTTTAGCAAGCTCGCCAACATTGGCAGATTGCATCAGCACGCCAATCGAACCGGTAAGCGAAGTTTCGCGCGCATACAGGCGGCTGGTGCCCAGTGCCGCCATATAACAGGCCGAGGCGCATACGGTGCGAAATACCGATATCACTGGCTTGGTTTTGGAAAGCAGGCGCAATTGTTCGTAAAGCTCTTCGCCGCCCACGGTGGTGCCGCCGGGGCTATCAAAGCGTACCAGCACCGCTTTCACGCGCTTATCTTTAGCAAGCTGCTCGATAAGTTCATCGCGCCCCCGCTGATCGGCAATGACCCCGTCAACGACGATGCGTGCGATGATGCCGCCGGATGCACCAGCGCCTAAGTGCCCGCGAAAAAGGGAAGTGTTTTGTGAAAGTAGCACACCCACCGAGACGGCCACGGCCAAAATGGCCAGTGACCGCCAATAGGTGAGTTTCATCCGCAGCTTCCTGCGATCAAACATCAGGTCTGCATCGTGCGACATGCGACAACCCGTGATGTAGGCTTACGAAGATTTCTTCTTCGACTTTGCCCCTGATTCGGCAAGTGCAGCACCCAGAATGTCGCCCAGGCTGGCACCGGAATCCGATGATCCGTACTCTTCCACCGCGCGCTTATGCTCTTCCTGCTCCAGCGCTTTGATCGAGAGCGAGACTTTACCGGTTTTGCTCTCGACGCTGATGACTTTCGCATCCACGCGGTCGCCCACGGCAAAGCGCTCAGGGCGTTGATCCTGACGCTCACGCGAGAGATCTACCTTTTTAATGAAGGCTTTCACGTTCTCGCTGATTTCCACTTCAATACCATCTTTGCCTACTTCGATGACTTTGCAGGTAACGGTCTGATTTTTGTGCAGGCCGCTGGTGGCATCTTTATTGGGATTTTCGCTGAGTTGCTTGATGCCCAGAGAAATGCGCTCTTTCTCAATATCGATCGTGAGGATGCGCGCTTGTACCTTATCGCCTTTTTTGTAGGCTTTAATGGCATCTTCGCCGGATTCATTCCAGCTGATATCGCTGTGATGCACCAGACCATCAATATCGCCATCCAGACCGATGAAGAGACCGAAATCGGTGATGTTGCGCACTTCACCTTGTACGGTGTCGCCCTCTTTGAAGCTCGCGCGGAAGCTCTCCCACGGATTGCCGACGCACTGTTTCATGCCAAGCGAAATACGCTGCTTGCTCATATCGACGTCGAGCACTTTCACTTCCACTTCCTGGCCTTGTTGTACCAGTTTGGAAGGGTGCGTGTTTTTCTTCGTCCAGCTCATTTCCGATACGTGCACCAGACCTTCAATACCGTCGCCCAAGTCAACGAAGGCGCCGTAATCGGTGATGTTGGTGATTTTGCCTTTCAGCACTTCACCATTGCTAAAGCGACCCTGCATGCCTTCCCACGGATTGCTTTCCAGCGGTTTCATGCCGAGTGAAATACGCTTCGAGTCTTGATCGAACTTGGTCACAATCACGCGTACCGAGTTGCCAATGGCAAACACTTCCGATGGGTGATTGATGCGCTTCCACGAAATATCGGTGACGTGCAGTAGGCCGTCAACGCCGCCCATATCAATGAACGCGCCGTAATCGGTGATGTTTTTCACGATGCCGTCAAGCACCTGACCTTCGGAGATTTTATCAAGAAGCTCGCTACGTGCCTCGGCGCGTGACTCTTCTAAAATGGCGCGGCGCGAAACCACGATATTGCCACGACGGCGATCCATTTTCAGAATAATGAAGGGCTGCGAAATACCCATCAGCGGGCTGATATCTTTAATCGGGCGAATATCCACCTGGCTGCCTGGCAGGAACGCTACCGCGCCACCAATATCCACGGTGAAGCCACCTTTGACACGGCCAAAAATCACGCCGTCCACGCGCGTACCATCTTTGTGCAGCGCTTCGAGTTTCACCCACGATTCTTCGCGCAGCGCCTTTTCGCGGCTGAGCTTGGCTTCGCCGTTTCTGTCTTCAAAACGCTCAATATAAATATCGAACTCATCGCCTACGCGCAGCTCCGGCACGACGCCGGCAGAAGCAAACTCGCGCAGCGGAATGCGACCTTCGGATTTAAGCCCCACATCGACGACGACATTTTCGCGCTCAACAGCAACGATGGTGCCTTTGACAACAGCACCTTCGCTTAATGCTTCAGCAGCGGAGGATTCAAACAAATTGGCAAAGTTCTCGCCGGTGGAGAAGGCATCATCGCCAAGCGGCTTGAGGGCTACGTTAGATTTCATGGGAATTTCTTTCAAAAAACGGGCATTTTTCAAGCGCTGGCCTCGCATAGCCCGAATATGCGGCGCGCTACTTGCCGCGCCTTCATAGTCGCAAAGCTAGTAAATGCAAGCGTTTTTGTCAGTTCTACGATTGGTTGCGACCACTGAATTTAGCACGAAACATTAAAAAAGGCCGCCGGAAGGCGACCTTTTTAGATAGTGGCGGGAGTGACGGGACATGCTCGCTTCAGGCTTCGCCTTCGCTCTTCGCTTTCGCTGAGTGTGCACGCGCACTAAGCTGCAAGTCGAACCCGACGGGTTCTCGTAAACCTCAACTCATTAAAAAAGGCCACCCGTTGGGTGACCTGTTTTAATGGCGGGAGTGACGGGACTCGAACCCGCGGCCTCCTGCGTGACAGGCAGGCGCTCTAACCAGCTGAGCTACACCCCCGCGTTAGCCGTTTCTTATGGCTTCGCCATTAGAAACGCTTACGTCCGCCGTAGCTTTTTAGCGTAGGCGGATAGAGATATGTCACTGTCCCCCTTCGCTTCTGTTGAAGCTTCGGCGGACACTCGCTCTTGCAATCCAAGCAAGCTTGGACAAAAGCGGTGGTGGGCGATGACAGGCTCGAACTGCCGACCCTCTCGGTGTAAACGAGATGCTCTACCAACTGAGCTAATCGCCCACATTCCTCATGTGAGGACGCGTGCATAAACACAAACGGCGTAGCTTGCAAGTACAAACTACGCCGCGTTATGCAGACGTGAGGATAACCTCACGTAAACAAGAGAAGCTTAGGCAGCTTTACGCTTGTTCACGGTGTCTTTCAGTGCTTTGCCGGGCTTGAATTTCGGCTGGTTCGACGCAGCAATTTTGATCACTGCACCGGTGCGTGGGTTGCGGCCTTCGGTCGCTTTACGCTTTACGGTGGTGAAGGTACCAAAGCCAACCAGGCGTACTTCTTTGCCTTTGCTGAGCGACTTGGTCACTACTTCAATAAATGCATCTACCACTTCAGCGGCTTTTGCTTTGGTCAGTTCGGTACGATCTGCAAGCTCAGCGATCAGTTCGTTCTTGTTCATAAGAAACTCCTGTAAGTTAAACGAGACAACATGTTCACAGACAGCTTCAACCCCAAGGTTTCTGCGCTGTTAACGGTATTGCTTTAATCACAATCGCTGGGTGCTGTAAAGAACGAAAACACGAAAAAGCCCAGAAATCCGCCACGGAATAGAAATTTTTTGCTTGCAAAAAAAATTGCTGCAATGGCAGCGAAAAAGATGCAAGGCTTAAAATGCTAGAAAAATAGCCAAAAACATGAGGTTATTTTTTATCGCCGCGCAGGCAGGAGGGTGATTTTAGAGTGGCGGCAGGGGCTAAAACACGGCTGAGATCGGTGGAAAAACGGGGTTGCTCTTCACTTATGCACAGATTTTTTTATGTGCGGTAGGGTGGGAAATGCTTGCCCGCAGCCGATGCGGTGAAAATTTCAAAACCGCTAGAGGTCACGCCGAGGGAATGTTCGAACTGCGCGCTCAGCGATTTGTCGCGCGTGGTGACTGTCCAGCCATCGTGCTTGCTCAGCAGCGTTCCTGCTTTGCCGGCATTGATCATCGGTTCGACAGTAAAGAACATGCCTTCTTCTAACAGTACGCCTGTGCCTGGTTTGCCAAAATGCAAAATGTTGGGTGCGGTATGGAAAATTTTGCCAAGTCCGTGACCGCAATATTCGCGCACAACGGAAAACCCATGCGACTCTGCGTAGCTTTGAATGGCATGGCCAATATCGCCGGTGCGGTTGCCCGGGCGCACCTGTTCAATGCCGCGCATCATGGCATCGTAGGTGACTTGCGTGAGTTTTCTTGCGCGCGTGGGAACTTCACCAACAAAGAACGTGCGACTCGTGTCGCCGTGCCAGCCATCCACAATCACGGTGACATCGATGTTTACAATGTCGCCGTTTTTAAGCGGGCGATCATCCGGAATGCCGTGGCAGACCACATGATTGACTGAAGTACAGATGGATTTAGGAAACCCACGGTAGCCCAGCGGCGCGGGGATAGCACCGGCAGCAATAATTTTTTCATGGCACAGATCATTAATGGCAAGCGTGGTGATGCCCGGGGTCACCACGTCCGTTATCTCATCGAGAATACTAGCAGCCAGTGCGCCTGCTTTACGCATGCCTTCAAAATCAGCAGCGCTGTGGCGCGTGATGGAGCGTGAGTCAGCCATATCGTCGTCGTCATCCTCTGTATCTTCGCTATACATAGTGTGTGGTTCTACAGGTTTTATGATGGCTGGCAAGTAACTTGCCTTTCACCTTTGGTTGCGGCATAGCGTTTTTTATGAATCCCACCGCAGCCATACTTATTATAGGTAACGAGATTTTATCCGGTCGCACGCAGGATAAAAACCTGAGCCATTTGGCTTGCACGCTGGGCGCGCAGGGCATTTTACTGCGCGAAGCCCGTGTTGTGCCCGATGTGGAAGCGGAAATTATTGAAGCGCTCAATGCCCTACGCGCGCGCTATACCTATGTATTTACCACGGGCGGCATTGGCCCTACGCATGATGATATTACCACCGAAGCCATCGCTAAAGCGTTTGGGGTAAAGGTGATTCGTCATCCCCAAGCCGAGCGGATTTTGCGTGCGCATTACACCGAAGATCAAATCAACGAAGCGCGTCTGAAAATGGCGGATGTACCCGAAGGTGCGGCGCTGATTGATAATCCGGTCAGCTCCGCGCCTGGCTACTCCATCGGCAATGTCTATGTGTTTGCGGGTGTGCCGCGTATTATGCACGCCATGCTGGATGCGGTGAAACATACGCTCGTCGGCGGGACACCAGTAAGCATGCTCAGCATTACTTGCGACATTGGTGAGGGCACGTTGGCTGCGGATTTAACGGCGATTCAGAATCGTTTCTCTCAGGTGGAAATCGGAAGCTATCCTTACTTCAAGCAGGGCGTACTCTCTACTACACTGGTGATGCGCAGCACGGATGAGGCGGCCAACCAGGCTGCTTACAATGAAGTGAGTGCGATGATCGCGCGGCTTGGCGGCAACCTCATGGAAGACCCCACCAAATCGGCTTAGCGGCACGAAGTGCTAGCGCTCGTTTTATCATTCCCTTGATGACGCCTGATTTAATGATAGCCATTAACTCACTGCAGGAGCTAGTGCAGCTTCGTCAGACTTTGCTACTGCGCCCTGATGGGCGACTTCCTGCGTGAGTACGGTTTTTTCTGGCGCAGCTTCTGCTGTATTTTTTTCGTGGGCCACAGATGATGGATGTGCGGTATCTTTCGTCTTCAGCCCCTCAACTTCTTCGCTGATTTTGATCACCTGATTCGAGACAGTTTGGCGGTATTCCTGCAGGCGCGCATATTCTTTTTTGCCTGAAACATAGCCCCACGCAGCACCCACCGCAGTGAGGGCTAAGTTTGCCCACGCCACCGCTGGCGGCATGATTTTTTGTGTGATGCGGTAGTACGATTCGGCGATAATAAACGGCATCGCCCCAAGCATCGTGCCATTGCCGATGTTATTAAGCATGATACTGGTTTTTGCATCCTGCGGAGGTTGCAGTTTTTTAACCAGTTCCTCATGTGGTATGTTGTTATGCATGGCTATATTAAACGCCTTTTTTGTGACAATTTGATGACATTCTAACCACCTGCCATCGCGGCGTGGGGGGAGGGAAGTGGACTTAGCCTGTCCTGCAATTCTACCGCATTGATTTTGCATGCAGGCTCAGCCTTCTTCGGGCGGATATCCTGATGATAATGGCCGTCGTTGACGGGTTCCGGTGACGGCTGTTTTTCTAGATGTAATTGCACAGTCGCTTTTGCTTTATTTTTTTCCTCTTTTTTGCCGAATAAACGAGCAATAAAGCGACTGCTGACGTATAGCCCCGCTGTGCAGACAGATGTATAGAATGCCTCAAAATACGTCATTTTTGCGAGTGTTTTGGCAGCGATATCGCCATGTCTAACTTCAGAGTATTTGCCAACTTCCTGAGAAGTTTTTGTCTGCGTTGACTGACCTGTAAGCTTATCAGTAATCGATGTTTTGGTAGAAGAGTGTATCTCAACATGCCCACTGGCATTGTTACGCTCCAGAATGGTGCTTTCTCCGGAGATGCCCGTTAACTTTTTAATAAAACGATAAAACTTATCACGAACACTGGGTTTAGCCATGAGGGACTCCCCATGGCGAACACTAGTGTTATTGAACAATACATCGTTTAAGCTGGTATTGGGTGAGTGCACTTTACTCCGAAACACCAAAGCGTCAGGATCGCTACCAAAAGCGCCCGGCACTTTATTTCGGTTCTGATAAAAGATTTTTTTATCCAGTACCATGGCCGTTGGCACTACAATCAGCGCGGTTGCAAGTCGGCCTAAAATAACACTGCCCCAGCTTTGCTTGGGCTCTGCCTCGTACGCGCGTAGATCCGCTGATTTGGTGCCAAGTTTATCATCAATCCAATGCGCAATTTTTTCTCGTCGGTCTTCAATCACCTTGACTAAGGGTGCTAGCAATGTGCCGTCAGCAAACGAGAAAAAGACGATGCGCCCCATTTCCGCCTGACTCTTATTCATGCCAAAATATTTGGTAAATTTATCTTCTAGCCAAACGCCCCGCTTGGCAAACCATTGCCCAACTTTTCCGTAAACGGGTTTTAATTCGCTAAGGCCATCTTTACCTTGTATTTTTGCTAAATCGCCGCCCCGCTGGGTGAGAAAAGTGAACACCACCGATAGCGCGAACACACCAAAATTCGTAAGTATCGGGTATAATCCAATATCAAATAATTTTAGACCCAGTGTACGCTTCGGTGGCGCCGCCTTTGCGAAACCATTCTGCTCGCCATCGTCTTTCTGGCGTGATTCTTCAGGCTGTAATTTCGTATCGTTCACATCTTCCCTTCTTGTGCGTTTAACCACTTGGCATACTGCAGCGAACGCGGAAGAATCATTTCCGTATTAGCCGCTTGTTTAACGTGCCCGCAATTTGGTTAAATCAGCACTTTATATGAATAATCTAACATAAACAGCTGCCAAGAAATGTGACAGTTTGATGAAGAAATGATACCCACATTCATTGCCTGGCATGCATATGAGAGCGATTCTCACTTTCTGGCAGAAAGCCTTGGCTATTGTTGCCTTCATGCCTCAGATAGATCTGCCCACAGGCTGACACTGATTTAATGTAAAAAATGCTTCAAGAGGCGTGGAAATCTGTTAGCAACAGCGGCAGAGAGGTTGTGATGCAGGAACTGGTTTCATCCTATTTCCCGGTACTGGTGTTTTTCGGGGTGGCGTGTGCGCTATCGTTCATCATGCTGGTGCTGCCGATGCTGATCGTCAGACTGCGGCCGGATAAAGAGAAATTATCCCCCTATGAGTGCGGGTTTGAGCCGTTCAGCGACGCGCGCCGCCCGTTCGATGTGCGGTTTTATCTGGTGGCGATTTTGTTCATTATTTTCGATCTTGAAATTGCGCTGCTCTTTCCGTGGGCAATCACGCTTTCTGACACTAGTTTTTACGGCTTCTGGTCGATGATGGTGTTTCTTGGCGTGCTGACGGTGGGCTTTATTTATGAATGGAAAAAAGGAGCGCTGGAATGGGAGTAAGTGATCCGGAGCTAAAGAGGCTAGATGGTAAAGTTTCCGATGCTGCTAAGGATCGGTTTAGAGCTTTTTCTGAAATACAGCCAGCGGATCGTCGAGTGAAAAAATGGTTTCTTGAGGAAGGAAGAAATTGGCAAGATTGCTTCGAGGTTTTTAGGGCTGATGACCCGAAAAAATGGGGTGAGCTTAATTCTGGTACTTATCAGGCAATAATCCAAGCCGCCATGGAAGATAATATGTGTGAGGCATTTTTGGGTCTTTGGGCAGAAGCTACTGGTAAAGGAACAGAGTGGCGTGAGAAAGTTGCTAAAAATATCAAAGTTGGAGCATCGGGGGCGAGTCTATGAATTTACTTTCAATGAATAATCAACCGCTCCCTGCTGGTGCCTCGCAAGATGCGCTGCTTGGCGATGTGCTCGATGAATTTAACGATAAAGGCTTCGTCGTTGCCAACCTCGATAAGCTCGTCAACTGGGCGCGCACCGGCAGTTTGTGGCCGATGACCTTTGGCCTCGCCTGTTGCGCGGTGGAAATGATGCAGGCGGCGGCATCGCGTTACGACATGGATCGTTTGGGTCTGGTGTTTCGCCCCAGCCCGCGCCAGTCCGACGTGATGATTGTGGCGGGTACGCTCTGCAATAAAATGGCGCCTGCGCTGCGCAAAGTGTATGACCAAATGGCCGAGCCACGCTGGGTAATTTCCATGGGTTCCTGCGCCAATGGCGGCGGTTATTACCATTATTCCTATTCGGTGGTGCGCGGTTGCGACCGGATTGTGCCGGTGGATGTGTACGTGCCCGGCTGCCCGCCCACGGCGGAAGCTTTAATGTACGGCATTTTACAACTTCAGAAAAAGGTGGCCAGAACGTCCACCATTCGGCGGTAGCTATGGCTGAGAAATTACAGCATGCACAAGCGCGGCTGACTGCAAAATTCGGCGAAACGCTGCTTGAAAATTCCATCATTAACGGCGAGTTGATGGTACGCGTAGCGCCTGCCAATCTGCTCGAGGTGCTGGCCTTCCTGCGTGATAATGACACGATTTTGTGCCAACAACTGATGGATGTGTGCGGTGTGGATTATCCAAACCGCGCCGATCGTTTTGAGATTGTCTATAATTTGCTCAGCGTGCGAAAAAATTTACGTGTGCGCGTAAAAACCCGCACTTCGGATGAGTCGCCGGTGCCATCGGTCACCGGGCTTTTCCCTTCTGCCGGTTGGTTCGAGCGCGAAGTATGGGACATGTACGGCGTATTTTTTGAAGGACATTCCGATCTGCGCCGCATTCTGACCGATTACGGCTTCGATGGCCATCCGCAGCGCAAGGATTTTCCGCTCACGGGATATGTCGAGCTGCGTTACGACGATGCGCAGAAAAAAGTGGTGTATGAGCCGGTGAAGTTAAGCCAGGCTTACCGTTCGTTTGATTTTGAAAGCCCGTGGGAAGGACAGGTGCGCCATGCAGGCGATGCTAAAAACAGCGCCTAAGCCTGTGCAGAACTGGCAGGTTGAACCGGCTTCTGAGGCAGACTGGCCTGCGATCTGGGCGATTTTTTCCGATGTGGTAAAAACCGGTGATACCTATTCTTACGCGCCCGATACGTCCTACGATCTGGCGATGGATGTGTGGGTTAGAAATGGTGCGCAGGGGTTCGTGGTGAAAAACGATGCGGGCGAGGTGGTGGGCACTTACAGCTTGCGCCGCAATCATTACGGGCTGGGGAGCCATGTTGCGAACGCCGGTTACATGGTGCGCGCCGATGCTCGCGGCCAGGGCATTGCGCAAGCCATGTGCGCGCATTCGCTGGCTGAAGCGAAGCGTCAGGGCTGTATTTCGATGCAGTTTAACTACGTAGTCTCTACCAATACGCGGGCGGTAGAATGCTGGAAATCTGCGGGTTTCCAAATTATTGGCGTGTCGCCAAAATCCTTCCGCCACAGCCAGCACGGGCTGGTCGATATTTACATCATGCACCGCTTTTTAGATGATATAAAAGGTTAGTTATGCACCCACAACCCGACATTCAAAAACCGATCGATGTCAAAAATATGACGCTGAATTTTGGCCCGCAGCACCCGGCGGCGCACGGCGTTCTGCGGCTGATTTTAGAGATGGACGGTGAGGTGGTCGAACGCGCTGATCCGCATATTGGCTTGCTGCACCGTGGCACCGAAAAACTGATCGAGCATAAAACCTATCTGCAAGCGCTGCCGTATTTTGACCGCCTCGATTACGTCTCGCCAATGGCGCTCGAGCACGGCTTTTCGCTGGCGGTGGAAAAACTTTTAGGCTGCGAAGTTCCCTTGCGCGGAAAATATATTCGCGTCATTTTCCTCGAGCTGACGCGGATTTTGAATCACATCATGAACGTGACGACGCAGGCGCTGGATATCGGCGCGACCACGCCGTTGCTCTGGATGTTTGAAGAGCGTGAGCGCATTTTGGAGTTTTACGAACGCGCATCGGGCGCGCGGTTTCACTCGGCCTATATTCGCCCGGGCGGCGTGCATCAGGATATTCCCACCGGTATGGAGCATGATATCGCGCGCTTCGTCGAGAAATTTCTGCCCATTATTGATGATGTCGAAACGCTGCTGACCGAAAACCGTATCTGGAAACAGCGCACGGTGGATGTGGGCGTAGTGTCGCCCGATGAGGCGCTGGCGTGGGGTTTCTCAGGCCCGATGCTGCGCGGTTCGGGTCTGGCGTGGGATCTGCGCAAAAGCCAGCCTTACGAAATTTATGATCAGCTGGAGTTTGATATTCCCATCGGCAAAAACGGCGATTGCTATGATCGTTATCTGGTACGCGTAGAAGAAATGCGTCAGAGCGTGCGCATCATTCAGCAGTGTTTGCGTAGCTTGCCAAAAGGCGATGTCGTCACGTCGGATCCGAAAATTGCACCGCCGCGCCGCGCAAAAATGAAAGAGTCGATGGAAGCGATGATCCATCATTTCAAACTCTACACTGAAGGCTACCGCGTGCCGGCGGGCGAGACCTACACCGCCGTGGAAGCCCCCAAGGGTGAGTTCGGTGTGCATTTAGTGTCGGATGGTTCGTCCAAGCCGTACCGCTGCAAAATCCGCGCGCCGGGATACGCACATTTACAAGGCCTTGACTTCATGAGCCGTGGCCACATGCTAGCCGATGTCTCGGCCATTATCGGCACACTAGACGTCGTATTTGGGGAGATTGATCGGTGACAATTTCTTCCCCTCAAGGGTACGTCATTGCGAAGAGGCCTTTAGGCCGACGCGGTAATACAGTGCGCCACTTACTTGTCATCCCGGCATACGCCGGGATGACAAGTAAGTGGCTAATGCGGCTCGCGATGCTATTATGTTTCTTGATGATTAA
>JALHRI010000035.1 GCA_022841525.1 Alphaproteobacteria bacterium
CCGTCATCGAGCAAATCATTGCCATCACCGCCACTGATAACATCGTGGCCCTCATCACCAAGAATCCTGTCATTACCTACGCCACCAGTGATCGTGTCTCTACTCCGGCCGCCTTCTATTACATCATCGCCTTCACCACCATGGATAGTATTATTACCTGCATTATCGATACCTGTATCGCCCCATATCCTGTCGTTACCGGCACCACCGTCGAGACTATCAGCGCCTGCGCCGCCGAAGATGACATCATCGCCACCTAAACCCAGCACGGTATCATTCCCCGCCAGCGCGTCGATGGTGTCGTTGCCTTTGGTGCCGGTGATGGAATCATCGCCAGGCGTTGGGGTAGTGCTAGGTTTGCCCCAGAAGAAACTATCCGCTAAGCGGGTGCTGCGTAGATCATTACTGTCTTCGACCTCTGTATTCAGATCATGTTCTGCAATAATGCCGTAGTTTTTGAACGCTGAGGTCATAGGAATTTCCTGTTTTACTTGAGATAATGGCGATTTTATTGCCGGCACTTTGTAATTTATTGCCTCAAAAGTCAACGGAACTTTAACCAATTGTTAACCATTCTGGCTGCATTCGCGCTATGGCGGGGATAGGGAATCTAACATCTGACCTAGATGTAGTTGCGCTTCAGCGGACACGCTGTTTTGCAAGACTTCGCAAAGCGAAAGCAAAACAGGTGGAGGAGGGGATGGGATATGCTCGCGGCGCATCTGCGATGCTTGCTCCTCGCCAACGCTAAACTCGCTGTGTTCGTTAAGATTAAGGCATACCCATCTGTCGTATTCGGCATCGTCATGCTTACACAAAGTTTGCATCGATCTTTCCACGAGGATTCATGAAAGCGAGATTTAAAAAGATTGAAGCAGCGAGAATATATGTTAGAAGAACACATCCATTTTCAGGAGCTTAGCATTATGAGCGCAATCAGCCAACGATTAGAGCAGGTTTTTACAGGGGTTTTTGGCGATGAGCTTACGGGCAAGCTTTCCCTCTCAGACAGCAAAGATACGCTGGAAGAATGGGATTCTCTCGCCCATATCAACCTGATTCTTGCGATTGAAAAAGAGTATAAGGTGAAGTTCTCACTGGATGAGTCCTTAAAACTGGTAAGTATTGCTGCGATTAAGGCATCGCTCGAACAAAAACTTGGCCAAGCCAGCTAGGATCGCTTAGCCCATGCGTCGTGCATTCCTCATGATGACGATTTTCATAGTTGTGGCGATTGCCTTTGGTTCATGGCTTAACCTACCCACCACGCGCTATCAGTCGTATGTTGGGCAATATGAAAAGATTTTCCTCGAAAAAGGTCCGGTGGATGTATTGGTCACAGGCACTTCTGCAACCCAAACCGTCATGGACCCAGAACTTCTTGCGAAATTATTGAAACAACGGCTTGGCCGTGACGTCGTCATTTACGACTTCAGCAAAAGCTGGCGCGGCGATGATTTTACCTATGTAGCACTGCGCGATTTTTTCAAGCAAGGCCGTAACGCCAAACAAATTCTCATCGAATATCGCTGGAATGGCGGCGACAGCCACGACCATTTTTACCGCGTTGCGCGCTTTGACGATATTCTTCAAGGTGCTATTCATAAGGACGGGTATCCGTGGGCTTTCCGGCTGCAGGATGTGTTTACCCTCACGGTCGCTAAGTCCAGTTTTTATCTCTCTAACTTATTGCTGGGTGACTGGGTTGAAATGTCTAAAGGACCGATACGCCAGGCAAGCACCAGCACGATGCGCCCGAATGACGCGGTCAGCTCTAACTTAGTGACCGACGAAATCAATTTGCACGCCGAAGAGTATAAAACCGCACCGGATCGTGTGTGGGATTGGCAAAGTGATATTGAGGAACGTAATCGTTATCTGCACGGCAAAATTATAAAGATGGCAAGAAAAGCCGGCGCTGACATCACCTTCTTTGAGCTGCCGCTGATTTACCGCACCCCTGTGGATGCAAAAATGGTTAAAGATATCTCTCAGTTATACGGCGTACCGCTGATTACGAAATCACGCGAGCAAATGGATGTGATTTTCCCAAAGGGCTATACCGATCATGGGCATTATACGGATTTTGGTCGCCAGAAATATATGGAATGGTTAGCCGAATATCTCGCGCCGAAATTGAGGGAACATGAGTAATACACGCCTATTTCTGTGGAGCTTAATAGCCGCTTATGCATGGGCGCTTGTGCTGTCTTTTGCGTGGCAATCAGGTCTCGTCACCAGGCTCGCAATGCCGCTGCTGCATCAGCATGAATCGCATAAAATTCAGGCCGCTTCGATTGAGCTTGCCGCACGTAAGGCACCGCTGGATTATATTATCCTTGGCGATAGCGACTTTCAAAAGCGCATCCATGTCGAGGGTGAGTTGGTGCGTATTCTCATCCCACGGATGAACCTTGCTCAGGTCAGCGCGTTGCTCAAAGCCTCGACGTCTTTTAACGTCAGGCAGATTATCGTGCAAAACAGACCTGACTATTGGGCAAATGGTGTGCTTTACGGCGCAGCACCTAATCAGACTTTGTGGAACATCTCACAAGGTAAGGGCTACCAATTCAATGCATGGCCAATCGGGGATATACGCTTATTGTTTGATCTGATGGGCGATCTTGCAACGATTCCATATACCCCCACACCCACCTCCGTTGCTTCTTGCTGGATCAATCAGGAATGGCGATTCGATGCCAAGCGCCAGGAATATTTTTCTGAACCGCTTTCATATGCACAGAAGATTCTCTGGATTGCCGATCAAACGCGCCAGCCAGATGACAGCAACTACCATCTTGCCGAGCGCTTCAAGCGCGAAATGGCGCAAAATAAAACTATAAAAGGTCTTGGTACCTTTGCGGCGAAGGTTAAATAATGCTGACCTATCCCGCAGAGTTTGTTTTTCTGACACTCATGAGTGTGTTGCTTTACTGGAGCATGCCTGCCAATACGCCGCATCTGCGCCAATACGTGCTTTTAATCATGTCGTTTGTCGCGCTATGTATTATTTCCGCACCCGCTGCCATTGCCATTGTTTGCATCAGTGTTGGTGTATGGTTGTACCACAAGCTGCTGCCGCGCATTCCTCACATTTTGTTTCTTTTTGGCGTGATCGGTACGCTCGTTGCTGGCCTTATCATCGCCCGTATGCTGGAATCGCGCTTCACGTATCGCCCTACGGGTATTCGTGAGTTCAGCGTGCTGTGGATAGGGCTTTCTTATGTGGTTTTGAAGTCCATCATGGTGTTGGTGGATAGTTGGTTGGCGCGTGCGAAACCGTCGCCATTGCCCCTGCGCGATGTGATGTTGCTGAATATGTTTTTCCCTATTGCTGCAGCAGGGCCGATTGAGCGCCTCAAAAACCTCACGCAGGAGCGTTTCTCCGTTGCGTTTCATAGGGCCGAATTTCTTGGTGGGTTGCTGCGTTTCTTATTGGGGTTATTCAAAATCGGCTTTGTCGCGGGTATGCTGCTTAAAAGTGTGGTGGATAGTAGTTTTGCAGGTATCTACACTGCCGAAGCGGATTTTAGCTTCGTCGCAACTTACGTATTCTTGGCCATCAACTTCGCCTATCTTTACTTCAATTTCAGCGGATATATCGACCTCGCCTTGGGCATTGGCCAAATGCTTGGATTGAAACTGAGCGAGAATTTCAATGCCCCCTACCGTGCCAGTAACATTCAGGATTTCTGGCAACGCTGGCATATGACGTTACGCGACTTTGTGCATGATTATGTATTTTTCCCACTGGCTAAATTCACGCGTGGTCGGGTTGAACTGAGTTTAATTATTGCCTTCACCCTGATCGGACTTTGGCATGAACTAACCTGGAATTATCTGCTTTGGGGCTTTGCTCAAGGGGTTGGCCTCGTGGCCTATATGCGTTGGGCGCGTGCCACCAAGGGCAAAGCGTGGCACAAGCGTTGGAAGAAGCGCCCTGTCTATATCGTTATTTCATGGCTCATCACCATGACCTATCTGGGGTGGACGGTTGCGGTTGCCACGGCACCGAATTTGGCCGCAACTAGCACTTTCACCGCCAGACTTTTTGGACTATAAGGTACCGTCATGACCCCTTCATTTTCGCTTGGCAATCTATTGCTTATCCTGTTTTACGGGTTGGTGATTTTGTATGCCGTTTCCGAGTTCCCCTATAAACCGCTCACCGTTATTTACGAAGGCTTCTGATATGCGCCATCCTGCTTCTATCCCCGCGTCTGCTGCACGCTTAGAAGCGTTTTCCGTAGCCCTTGAGGAGCGCGCACCCATGCTCACGGGCGAATTAAAGCGTAGTCGCCAACAGCACCCCATATTATTCCCGCAACTGGCCGAAACCATGCTTGGCTGGGCAGAAGAAGCGCTTGGCAAAAACTATGTGAGCACACTCATTGATGGGTATATCGCCTTCGTGATGGACGTGAACCAGCAACAGCTCAAATACGAAGAAACCGGTAAATATGAATCGCATAGCTACGCCGAAGTCTATGATCGCACCTATAGCCAACGCGAATTTATGGAGAAATACCATTGGGGCGTTTATGTCACCACCTTCTTATGGGAGCATCATTTGCGCCTGCACGCCTATTACCTGCGCGAGTTTTTACCGCTTATTACAGAAGGTCAGCAACTGGTGGATTTAGGTGCTGGCTCAGGCATCTGGCACTTCCTGACATTGCAGCACAGCAAGAATATTCATGTGACGGCGGTGGATATTAGCCCGACATCGGTGGCAGCTGCCGGGCGTATGGCACAGCGGCTTGGCCTTAGCGCGCAGACGGACTATGTTTGCGCCGATGCCATTACCTATCAGGGTGCGCAGCCTTACGATTCGGGTATCTCGTGCTTTCTGCTTGAACATCTGGAAAACCCGCAAGGGCTGCTGGATAATCTGGCACGTCAAATTAAAGCGCGTAGTTATGCATTTATCACCGCCGCACTCACCGCTGCCGAGGTGGATCATATTTTTGAAATGCGTCGCGAGTCTGAATTGGTGCAGATGGTGGAGAAGGCGGGTTTCCGCCTTTGTTCGCTTTATTCCGCCACGCCGCTTACTCCGCGCCCACGCGCGAAGTTCCTGGCGCGCTCGGTGGGTATGGTGTTACAGAAAAGAGCAAATGATATATGGTAGCAGACGTTTCCATCGCCCTGCTTTCTAATGTGACCGTTGACCTATTGGTGCGGCAACTGAATAAGACGCTCAAGGGTGAAGTCACTTTCGAGAATCGCAATTTCAATCAATATCGTCAGGAACTACTGGGCACAGATAGTTGGCTGATTGATGCGAAACCAAGCGCGGTGATACTACTGCTCGACCCCGAAGAATTTCTGCAGCAAGCGGCAGGTTGTGATAAAGCCTCGCTGGAGTCGATGGGCAATGCCGTTGCTGCTGATATTATCGGCCTCATCGAGAACGCCAAACAGAAACTCCCCGCCACCAGCTTCATGATTGGTAGTTTCTTTCTGCCGCGTGGCTATAATCTGCCTGCGCTGGAATATAACAGCGACACCAGCTTGCATCACTTTGTTGAAACGGTGAATCTCGCGCTGGAGCGTTTTGCTGCCGCACACTCGGGTGTATTTATCATCGATATGGGTAGTTTCATCACGACCTATGGCTGGAATAACCTTGCCGATGCGCGGTTGTGGGTCATGGGGCGCATCCGTTACTCGGCAGAGGGGCATGAATGGTTAGCGCAGTGGCTGGCAAGTTATGTGCGCCCACTACTATCGGCACCACGCAAGGTGCTGGCGCTTGACCTTGATAACACCCTGTGGGGCGGTGTACTAGGTGAAGCGGGTGCGGAAGGTGTTGCCCTGTCGGATGATGGCGAAGGCTTCGCCTTTAAGAATTTTCAGCGCCGGTTGCAGGTGTTGCAGCGTCTTGGCGTGCTGCTCGTCGTCAATTCAAAAAACAATCTAAGCGACGTGGAAGAAGTCTGGCAGAAAAATCCGCATATGTTGCTCAAACGCGAAGACTTCGCTTTCGTTTGCGCCAACTGGCAGGATAAAGCAACCAATTTGCGCAGCATAGCCGAAACCCTCAATTTGGGGCTGGATAGCTTCGTATTCATCGACGACAACCCTGCCGAACGTGAATTAATTCGTCGCGAATTGCCGATGGTAGCAACACCTGATTTCCCCGAATCGCCCGAGCAGCTTGCCGGATTAGTGGATGCGCTGGCGCTGCGTTATTTTAATAAGCTACAGCTTACCGCCGAAGATAAACATAAAACCGCGCAGTATCAGGCACGCGCGGCTGCTGAATCACTCAAAACCTCCGCCGCCAGCATGGACGACTATTACGCGGCGCTGGAAATGAAGGGAAGCATTTACCCGCTCACTAAAGAAAACATTGCGCGCGCTGAACAGCTCACCCAGAAAACCAATCAGTTTAATCTGACCACCAAACGCTACACCGCCGCGCAACTTGAGCATTTCTGCACTGAAGGTGGGCGCATTTATCTGATGAGCCTGGACGACAAATTCGACCGCCACGGCATCGTTGCGATGGCGATGGTGCGCCCTGAGCAAGGCTCTGAGTGGGTGGTGGACAATTTCCTGATGTCATGCCGCGTGATCGGTCGCACGGTGGAGCGTACCTTGCTTGCCCATATCATCAGCGATATTCGTAAGGCTGGGGCAACCAAACTGCATGGCAGTTTTATTCCCACCGCAAAAAATCAGCAAGTGGCAGATTTTTATTCGCGCATGGGTTTTTCTTCTGTGGCAGAAAATCGTTGGTCGTTTGACGTTGATCAGCCCTTTGAGGCCTTAAATTGGATTAAATTATTCACTCCATAAAAGGATATTTAATGCGAATATTGAAGCAATTGCTACTGGCTGCGATGGTAATAATGCTGCTCGCTGGCACAGCTGCCACTACGTTATTTACATCTCCTGCGACGCTTCAATATGTCAAAGAAACCGTAAACGAATTATCACCCGAAACACGCGCGCGTATTATCTCTACCGCCAAGCCTTTCGTCTTTTTCCTGCGCGATAATCTGGGTGTCACGCTACCGCTGCCATCCCTGCAACCACCAGCACCTTCTGCCCCGTCAGAATTCAGCCTTCTTTTCCAACGGCCAAGCTTGCTTGCCTATTCACGCCGCTTCACGAATAATTGGGGCAGTGATATAACATTACATATCGGGGACGAATCCGCCGCTACCAACATCGTACAATACCGCATCTATGATGCGCTTAATAATCGTCTCGTGCAGGTCAAAAACCTCGATGAGCCTTTGCTTGTTCCGCACTTCCCCTGTGCATCTTTTAAGGGTGAGGGCTGTGCATACCCAACATCACTCACACTCAAAACCTCGCACCTGCCAGAAGGTGTCTACTTTGCATCGCTGGTGACCGATACGGACAGGCTTTCTCAGGTGATTTTCTTCGCGCTGCGTAAGCCGGCAGCCTCTGCTACTGCCTCTGTCGCGCTGATGATACCAGAAAATACATGGCAAGCTTACAATCAGCAGGGAGGTGCGTCTTTCTATACAGAAATGGCCGCCGACAAGAAATTTGAAATCAGCTACCTGCGGCCCATCGATAATACTGCAGGCAACGATTACCATAATGCACGCGTCATCGTGCCACTACTTCGTCTGCTACGCGAGCAAAATGTTGCTGTGCGTCTTTTTACCAATGAAGAGCTGACATGGAACAAAGACTATCTCAAGGGTGTGAAGATGCTGCTGATTGCAGGGCATGATGAATATTGGACAACCGATTTACGCAATCATATCGATGCCTTTGCCGAATCAGGAGGTAATATCGCTGTATTTGGTGGTAATATCGGCTGGGCTCATGCCAACAAGGGCGATGCAGGTAGCAACAACCTCTTTCTCTACTACGGCGAAACGCAAGATAGCGACCCGCATTATGCACAGTCTGGTTATCCGTTCCGTTACTGGATTGATAATCCCATCGAAAAAACATTTGGGATGACATACCTGTTGGGCGGGTTGCCAATCCGCTCGCAGTTCACCCGAGAAGAAGCTGCAAAACGCGGCATCAGCGATGCACAATACGATATGTCGTGCGGTATGATCGTGATGGATGAAACGCACCCTATTTTCGCAGGTACAGGGCTAAAAAAGCACGATTTGTTTGGCGAGACATCGCATCTCATGGCATTTGAGATTGATGCAGCACCCATTTTCGCGGATGGTTCGATCAATCGCACCCTTAGCATGGCTACACCGCAAGATTTACACCCTATCGCCTATGCGCTTATGTTCAATTCCAGCGTGCCGGCCTATAATGGCAACCCAAGCGGCCACTTCCAGACCGCAGCAACGATTGCGGAGCGTAAACTGAAATCGGGCGGTCATCTCATTCACTTTGGCAGTATCGGCTGGTTCCGTGCATGGGCACTAGGCGATACTCACGCTAGGCAAATATTTCTAAACACACTGAATCTATTAGGCGGTGAAATACCCAAACCGACTAATCTTATAGCAATGCCTTCTGTGACCTCCGCATCGAATAATCAAGCCGATAGAATAGACGCACTGCGCCTTCGTAAAGACGATGATGGCAAATATGCGTTATATAAGTCCCTCATGAGTGAAGCATCTCCAGGCTCAGAGATATTTTCTGAATTGCGATACGGGCTTGCGGTTCTTAAAGCCAAAGGGCATCAGCAAGCCAGCGAGATGCTTGAAAAGATAGACAGCATACCTGCCAACCATCTCATGCCCGATGTCAAGCAGGCTATCCAAGAGCAAGAGAGATTAAAAAAAGAAATCATGTCCCTGTCTTGGGTGGCAAAGAGAAAAAATAGACCGTAATTTCATGCCCTGTTTTATTGCGTTCGAGTAGATATTCAGCGCGGTTATAAGCGGCGCGGATTTTATCGTTATCCTCATGGGCAAGAATCGAACCTGGCTATTGGAACCAGCCCAGCCTTCGCTCTTTGAGCTTCGGCGGACACGCTGTTTTGCAATGCTTCGCGAAGCGAAGGCAAAACAGCTGGAGGAGGGGACGGGATATGCTCGCGGTGCATCTGCGATGCTTGCTCCTCGCCAACGCTAAACTTGCTAACGCTCGTTAAGCTTATGGTCGAACCTGTCGGTGAGAATCTATCATACCCGTATCCAGTTTTTAGCGGCCAAAAGGCCGAACAAAAACTGGAGGAGGGGATGGGATTCGAACCCACGTTACGGTGTTACCCGTAAACCGGTTTAGCAAACCAGCGCCTTCAGCCACTCGGCCACCCCTCCGCCGTCTTACGGCGAGCAATGCGCTTAAGCGATGCAGGCGCTTCTGTCAATCAGCTTGCAGCACATCCAACACTATGCTTAAACCGCGCCCCATGAAGGCTGCAAAAAAACTGAAAGAAACCTCGGCTCCCGCCATCCCGCAAGTGGGGTTTGTGTCGCTGGGCTGTGCGAAAGCGCTGGTGGATTCGGAGCGCATTTTAACCAAGCTGCGCGCGGAAGGCTACGGCATTGCGCCGCAGTATCAAGGCGCAGACTTAGTGATTGTGAATACGTGCGGGTTTCTGGATTCGGCACGTGAAGAGTCCCTCGGGGCGATTGGCGAGGCGCTGGCGGAAAATGGCAAGGTGGTCGTCACCGGCTGTTTGGGCGCCGAGCCGGAAGTGATCCGCGAGCGCTACCCGAACGTGCTGGCCATCACCGGCCCGCAGCATTATGAAGCGGTGATGGACGCGGTGCATCAGGCGCTGCCACCGCTGCATGATCCGTATGTGGATTTGTTGCCGCCGGGTGGCATCAAGCTGACGCCGCGTCACTATGCGTACTTAAAAATTTCTGAAGGCTGCAATAATCGCTGCAGCTTTTGCATCATCCCCTCGATGCGTGGTGATCTCGTCAGCCGCAACGTGGTGGATGTGATGGAAGAGGCTGAGAAGCTGGCCAGTGCTGGCGTGAAGGAGTTGCTGGTCGTCTCGCAAGATACCAGTGCTTACGGTGTGGATGTGAAATATGCCGGCGGCAGCTGGCGCGGCGAGCAGTACCGCACGCACGTGACGGATCTGGCGCGGGCACTTGGCAAACTAGGCATCTGGGTGCGGCTGCATTATGTGTATCCCTATCCGCATGTGCGCGATCTTATGCCGCTCATGGCCGAAGGCAGTATTCTGCCCTATCTCGATATTCCGTTTCAGCATGCTTCACCCACCGTGCTAAAATCGATGCGCAGACCTGCGAATCAGGAAAAAACGGCAGCGCAAATTGCCTCGTGGCGTGCGGCGTGTCGGGATATTACGCTGCGCTCGACGTTCATTGTGGGCTTTCCGGGGGAGACCGATGCCGATTTTGAATTTCTTCTGGATTGGCTTGAAGAAGTGCAGCTCGACCGTGTGGGCTGTTTTAAGTATGAAGATGTTACGGGCGCTGCGGCAAACGCGCTGGAAGGCCATGTGCCGCAAGCAGTGAAGGAAGAGCGCTATGCGCGCTTCATGCAGGCGCAGCAGAAAATCAGCGCGGCGAAATTGCAGAAAAAAATCGGCACTCTTCAGCAGGCGATGGTGGATGAAGTATCCGCCGACGGGATTGTTGCGCGCACCAAGGCCGACGCGCCGGAGATTGACGGCATCATCGCCGCACCGCGCAAAAAAGGTGTGCGCGTGGGCGATATCATCACGCTCGAAGTCACCGATGCCGATGCCTACGATTTATACGGAGTGCATGCGTGAATCTGCAAGCAGCGAAATTCGAGGGTCTGCGCACGTTTGTGACCGCGCTTCTGCTCGCACTTGTGTTTCGTTCGTTTGCGTATGAGCCGTTTCACATCCCTTCCGGCTCGATGCTTGATACGCTGTATGAAGGTGATTATCTGTTCGTGTCGAAATTCAGCTATGGCTATAGCAATTATTCCTTTCCGTTCAGCCCCAATATCATGGAAGGAAGAACGGCAGGAAGCCTGCCTGAGCGCGGCGATGTGGCGGTGTTTCGCCTGCCTTCCAATACGCGGATTGATTACATCAAACGGGTGATAGGCCTGCCTGGTGACACCATTGAAGTACGCGGTGGTGCATTGTGGATCAACGGCGCGCCGGTGAATCGTAAGCGCGAAGGCGAAGCCGTCATGCAGATGGAAGATGGCCGTATTGTGGCCGTGACCGCTTACAGCGAAACGCTACCGGGTGGTAGAACGTATCGTACGCTGGATGGTACATCCTACGGCGAGGCCGATGAATTTGGCCCCGTCACCGTGCCGGAAGGCCATTATTTCATGATGGGCGATAACCGCGATAACTCCGTCGATAGTCGCTACGGCAATCCGAAATTGGGATTGCTGGTGCCGCCTCAGGGCTTAAGCGGCGTTGGGTTTTTGCCGCTTGATCATTTTGTCGGGCGCGCAGAAGTGGTGGCGTTTTCCTTTCGGCCAACCTATAGCGTACTGAAATTCTGGCGGTGGCCAGAAGCCTTCCGCAAGGGGCGTTTCTGGCGCGATATTTATGGCTGATACCGCTGTGCTCGCCTAATCGCGCCGAGTAACACGGGCGCGTTGCATGAGGATGCTATCCAGAATACCTCGCCGTATGTGATCGAACAGGCGTGGCGGCAAGAAGCCATACGCCATATCGCCCGATTTGCCGGCAACTGCGCGCACATCATAACCTGGCCAGATAAACTGATTGACCTCGTTCAATATCACCCACGAGCGATCATCATCTAAGCCAAGATGCTGCTTCACACGCGGTGGGATTTCAATGCTCGGTGTGCCTGCTGATGGTTGTGAATGCGTCAAGGGGGCAACGGTGACTTGTGTGCCATTACCTCGTGTTTCTACCGAAAGTACAATAACGCACGGGCGATGTTTACGACCTTCTTCCTGTCCAGCCTGATGCTCATGGTGCCATACATAGCTATAAGCAATCACAAGACCTGGCTCTGGCTTGGGGATAGCCACGAATAATTACTCGTCCAATAAGCTGTTCAGATGATCATGCGTTGCATCCATTTTACTAAGCGCAATGGCCTGGATGGTTTCTTCAGAAAGCTCGTGAACGGCATAGGTTTTGGGTATCCGTGCTTTCATCTGCAAGTAGGCTTCGTAATCGGCACTGGAAACGAAATAGCCCGTCACGCGGTCATGACTGGTAACCGCTACTGGCTCACGTTGCGCGGCTTCACGGTAGCGACCAAAATTCTTTGAGAACTCGCTGGAGGGAACAGTAATCATCAAAAGTCTCCTAATAGTCGCATTATACACAAATTACGGATAATACGCAAGACAATCAATCATTGGTCGAATGGACACTTTGCGTAAGCGGACATCGCATGGTAAGAGCATGATCATGCATGATTTAACCACTGATTTTCAAGCGTTAGAATTAAAACTCGCCTACCATTTCAGCAATGCAGAACTGCTGCGGCAAGCGCTCACCCACCGCTCGCTGGCGCTGGTGGATGCAGCGGGGAACGCCTATCACAATCAGCGGCTTGAGTTTTTAGGCGATGCGATTTTAGGCGCGGTGATCGCTGAGGCCGTTACCGAGCATTTCAGCCAAGATGATGAAGGCGTGCTAAGCCGTAAACTGGTGGCGCTGGTGAACGGGCAGACGCTCACCCAGGTGGCGCGGGAGCTTACTCTCGGGGCGTACTTGCACCTCAGCGAAAGCGAGGAAAAACAAGGTGGCCGAAATTTGCCTTCCAATCTGGAAGATGCCTGCGAAGCGGTGATTGGTGCCATTTTTCTTGATGGTGGATTTGACGCCGCGCGCACGTTCGTGCGTGCGCACTGGCAGGGGCATATGGAGCGCTTGAGCGAGCTGCGCAAAGATCCCAAAACCGCGCTGCAGGAATGGCTGCAGGCCAAATCACTGCCGTTGCCGGTCTATGAGGTGACCGCCACTTCCGGCCCCGCCCATGCGCCAGAATTCACCGTGCGCGTGACGGCGGGCAAGTGGCACGCCGATGCGAGTGGCGCAAACAAAAAATTCGCCGAGCGCGAGGCCGCCGCGCGCTTGCTTGAAAAACTCTTATGAGTTTCCGCGCAGCGCCTGTTACTGAGCTTAGTGAAGCTCAGATGCACGCCCTCGTGCTCTACCGCGATGCAGGCGTGCTGATTATCAATAAGCCAGCAGGGATAGCGGTGCATAAGGGCGCGCATGGTGGCGCCGATATTGAGAGTTTTTTTCATCACCTACAGTTTGGATTGCCGCGCGTACCCTCGCTTGCTCACCGGCTTGACCGCGAGACATCCGGCTGTTTGGTTCTCGGCCGCCATCCGCAGGCGATTCGCAGGTTGGGGCATCTGTTCAGCAGCAATCAAGCAGAAAAAACCTACCTTGCCCTGGTGGTGGGCGCGCCGCAACAAGAGTATTTCACGCTCGATACACCGATTCGTAAAACCGGTCACGGCGCAAGGTGGAGAATTGAGCTTCACCCAGATGGTCAACAGGCCATTACCCATGTGCGGGTGCTGCAATCCGGCGAGGTGAGTCTGCTGGAGCTTACCCCCAAAACAGGCCGCACGCACCAGCTGCGTGTGCATTTAGCGGGGGCAGGCCTGCCGATTCTGGGGGATCCATTTTACGGCGTGAAGGAGGGAAAGTTTAGCGCCGCTGAGGCTTCTACCATGCTGCATGCGTGGAAAATTGCGCTGCCTTATGATGCGAAAAAAACCGCTATCACTGCCACTGCGCCGCTGCCGAATCATCTAAGGGTATGTCTACAACTATTTCCAGTCATGCTGAACGTAGTGAAGCATCTCGACGCAGAATGGCTAGACTCTTCGCTTCGCTCAGAGTGACAAGATAGCAGTTACGCCGCGTCAAAATAATCCAGCGTGCCGTCGGCTTTTAAGATGGGATTATCCTGAAGCGAAATAAAGACGGTGGTGGGCGCATCTGCATCTGCCGCCACATCGTGTACGACGCCTGCAGGAAAAGCGGTTTGCGTATCACTGGTGTAATCCATCCAGCGATCTGCAATGCGCGCGCGCCCACGGCCTGATAAAAAATGAATCTGCGCGCTGGCATGCTCGTGATAATGAGGCCCCAGTGCTTGCCCTGATTTTAAGATAAAAATATCCACATGCCGCGCATAAGCTGGAACGTTTGGCAGAACGGAAGGTACATAATTTAGCGTGACCACCGTTTTGCCGCGCGCCTCTTCATGCACGGAAAAACTATCAAAATATTCGGCAAAAAATTTCGCATAATCTCCTGCCAGAATCTCTGACTGGTGGACGTGAAAAGCGCGACGAATCGTATCGACAAGGGCTTGCATGGCGTATTCCTTCTTAGCTGTAGAGTACCTTAGCGCGTGCGGTAAATGCACTCACCATTTTTTCCGTTGCACGCGCAAATAAGGTGCCGAGTATAGCTTCCATCCAGCGATATTTCATTTCAAAATCGAGCGAAAAATGCACCTCGCAGCCATCTGCGTGCGGCACAAAACGCCAGTGATTATTCAAGTGCTTAAACGGGCCGCGTACCAATTTCACATCAATATTGTGGGCGGTTGCCGAAACGCTTGGCGTGATGTTCGACACATACGATTCGCGAAAGCCCTTAAACACAATCACCAGCTCGCCGAGCAGATGATCCTCGTGGCGCTCAAGGATACGCGCGGCTTTGCACCAGGGTAAAAATTCCGGATAGCACTCGATATCCAGTACCATGTTATATAGCTGCTCGGCGCTGTAAGGTAGGGTGCGTGTTTCGCGGTGATGGGGCATTAGCAGGCAGCTGCAAGTTTCTCCGCCCGTGCGGCGCGCATGATAGCGAAGTCTTCATCCGCATGGTAAGAAGAACGGGTGAGGGGGGAGCTGGAAACCATAAGAAATCCCTTGGTTTTTGCCACGCGGGCATAAAACTCGAACTCATCCGGTGTCACAAACCGATCCACCTTCGCGTGGCGCGGCGTGGGCTGCAGATACTGGCCGATGGTCATAAAATCCACCTCGGCGGCGCGCAGATCATCCATCACCTGTAGCACTTCATCCTTCGTTTCGCCAAGCCCCACCATAATACCGGATTTGGTGAAAATAGAAGGATCAAGCTCTTTCACGGTTTTCAGCAGATGCAGCGAGTTAAAATAACGCGCGCCCGGGCGGATGGTTTTATACAGCGACGGCACGGTTTCGATATTGTGATTATACACATCCGGCCGCGCTTTGACGACGATAGGAATCGCGTGTTCCTTGCGCAGAAAATCCGGGGTTAAAATCTCAATCGTAGTGTTCGGCGAGGTGGTGCGAATAAAGTCAATGCACTGCGCGAAATGGCCGGCACCGCCATCTTCCAGATCGTCGCGGTCCACGGAAGTAATCACCACATGGCGCAAATTCAGCTTGCCCACAGCTTCTGCCAAATGGCGTGGCTCATCTTCATCCACCTTGTTCGGCACGCCGGTTTTAATGTTGCAAAAGGCGCAGGCGCGGGTGCAGGTATCGCCTAAAATCATGACGGTGGCGTGGCCTTTACTCCAGCATTCGCCGATGTTGGGGCATGCAGCCTCTTCGCACACGGTGTTGAGTTTTTGCTGCCGCATCAGGTCGCGCGTGGCGAAATACCCTTCCGATTGCGGCGCTTTCACGCGGATCCAGTCGGGTTTGGGGAGTTTGTGGGGGATAGGCTCGCTCATGAAGGCATGATGTAACCTTTTTCTTGCAAGTTTCAAGCAATTCTCCTAAGAACGCCCATCTTTTAAGAACCATTCGGAGTAAACTCATGGCACGCGTTACCGTTGAAGATTGCATTTTGAACATCCCCAACCGCTTTGATTTAGTGGTAACGGCGGCGCAGCGCGCAAAGCAGATTTCCTCGGGCATGCCGCTCACCATCGACCGCGATAATGATAAAGACGCGGTGGTAGCGCTGCGCGAAATTGCGGATAAAACCATCGATTTCTCGCTAGTGCATGAAGAAATCATTGGCCAGTTCCAAAAGCGCTTTGGCTTTGACCCCAAAGACGCCATCGAGGAAGAAAACCAAGGCGCACTCTTTGCCGCCCACGCCGGTGATATGCAAACCGCCTTCGATGATGCCAGCAACTTCCTCTCCGACAGCCAGCACAATGCCGGCATGAGCTTTGTTGAGGAAAATATCGAAGTCGAAGATTAGTCTGCCCGTGCAGGCTTAGGCTGATTTCTATTCGCACGGTTGAGCGCGTAGCCACTTTTTAGCATGGTACGCTTGACATGCCTCATGTAATTGCAGAAAACACTGGTCATTAACTATTTTTTAACCATTTTTACTTGGGGCAAGTAATGTCTTTGTTTAATACAGAAGCTGATTCTTTGGTCGATTACTTTGATTTTTCAGTTATTAGAGGCACACAAGGTAACGATACTATCCAAACCCCCACTACCGGAAACTGGCTGATTTATGCGCTGAGTGGTGATGATAATGTGCGGTTAAATTCAGCGGGGCGTGATATTGTGTATGGCGGCGAGGGTAACGACACGCTGACGTCTTCTTCGGCTAATGATGCCTTGTATGGCGAAGCCGGAAACGATGTGATTACTGCCGGAAGTTCTGGCTTCCGTCCTTATGATGCGCGCAACATGTATATTGATGGCGGCATTGGCGATGACCACGTTAATTTTGCTGGCACCAATGGGACTATTTTGCTGGGGGATGGTAATGACATCGCCAATGTGCAAGCCTATCGGTTGTCTGGTCAGCCCAGCCCAGTATTAGAAAAATTACGCGTTTTTTCAGTCGATGGCGGTGATGGAGAGGATGAAATTACGGCGATAAACCGTCTTACTCGAGACGCAGGAGTGGTTGATGGCGGTGCTGGAAATGATACAATCGTTACGAAGGGCAACGTTTGGGTAAATGGTGGTTCAGGAGACGATACTATTCGTTCGGATAGCGAAAACGTGTTTGTGATCCAACGTCATCAAGGCAACCGAATTGAAGGTGGTGATGGCAACGATGATATCTGGCATCGAGCCAAGCACGGAACTTTTACCGATACCATTGATGGTGGTGCGGGCGATGATGCAATTCATGCTGAGGGGGCAAATGTTCTGGTATATGGGGGCGCTGGAAATGATAACTTAAGTGCCTACAGCATTGGTGGTGTGCCCGTTAAACTGTTTGGCGAAGAAGGCAATGACTCGCTATATGGCAGTGTTGCGGATGGTGAATGGCTCGATGGCGGTGCCGGTAATGATTTATTGGTCAGCACTTATGGTTCGTCTGTTTTGACAGGTGGCAAAGGTAGCGATGTGTTTCGTTTTTCTGCTGAATGGGGGACAATGGGCCATGATGTGATTACAGATTTTACGTTTAATGAACGTATTCAGGATAATATTGAATTTCGCATCGGAAATGATCTTGATTTTTCAAAACTCATTTTCACCCAGGAAGCCGACGGCACGCTCATCAGTTTCGATGCATCTATTGGACTTCCTAGTGATCGCAACACGATCAAGCTAGTGGGTGTTGATGTCGCATCGATCACCAAAGATATGTTTACGTTTGCATAGGAAGTATTTCCACTTTTTTCCTAGGCACTGGGCATGATCGTCGTCATAATGTGAGAAGAAGTATTGCACGGCCATAACGCGTCATCGCCTGAATTTTTTGCTAAAAAATTCTAGGGCGATCCAAACTTATGACGAGGTTGTTTTTATCGGTGGCAATCTATGCCGTGCTTAGCGCGGGCGGCGTCTCGCTGGCGCGCAAGCTCACGCAGTGTTTCTAATAGTTTCTGAGGCGGGTCGGTGAGTGCCACCGCCTGCACGCCTTCCACCTTGGCAAATACCGGCTTGCCGGATTTTATGTAATCACGCGCGATTTCTTGTGCCTCAAACCAGGCTTCGCCAATCAGCGCTTCAACCGCACCATTTAACATGCGTGCTTCGGCAATTTGTGCTTCGGGAATCTTTTCAATTTTAATTATAAGTTCTCTTCTTAGGTCGTGTTTCAGTGAAGCACTCTTACATAATTCCTCAAACCTTTGTTGATCGGCGTCTGTTGAAAATTGGTAGTGCAAATATCTAAGGCTATCTACCCAGCGCGCATTGCCGGCAGGGCGCTGGCGTAAATTCATCTGATTAAATGGGCTATCAGGGTTTTCTTTCACTACCTCTGCTGCAGCATAGTCTTCAGGTAATAGTGAGCACAACTCTTCATGATTGATTGCAAATCCTGGATCGATAAGTAAATTAGCCTTTGTAATATCTACGATATCATAGCCTAAGGCATGATTCTCCGATTTTTTTTTCGGCTTAAAACAAGAGTCAATCAGTAGAGCATCTACCAATATTTCAGTGAGCGGGTTGGGGTGATACGCGCGTGTATTGCGCTTAATACTTGGAATAAATGCTAGATGCCGCCCTTCTTGGGCGCGCAGCAGCAGCAATTCGCTCAACATGCCCAGCTTGCCGCGCTCATCGTATAAAAATTCGTTATCACCTTTCACATAATGTGCCATGCGTTGGCGAAGCGACTCTCCGTGCTGTTTTTCTACTAACCAGATTGCTGTTTTATCGTGGCCAAGCAAGGTCTCACCAACATTGCGCGGCAGGTAAAGCATAGCAGGAGGAGTAAGTGCCGTGGTCTCATTGAGTGCGGTGTTAAAGCTGAGCGGTATCTCTCCAGTCTCGAAAAAATCAGTATAGTTATTATTTATGCGCAGTAATACTGAATCTGCTCCGGAAAGAGGCGTAACAAAGGCTTCCCCCCCCCCCCCATTAAAGCTTTGTCGTCGCGAGGCCTTGATCTGTTTTCATCATAAGCCGCCAGAAGCCAGTCGCGCACGGTGGCGTGGGGGATGGTGCTGTGTTCTAAAGTCATGTCTTGTAGCATACACGGCGATGATGACGGTTTGATGACGTTTTTAGCTTTTTTCCTAGGCACTGGGCATTATCGTCGTCATAATGTGAAAAGAAGTATTGCACGGCCATGACGCGTCATCGCCTGAATTTTTGCTAAAAAATTCTAGGGCGATCCATTGGTAACGATGGACTGCCCTAGAATCGCAAGCGATTCAGGCAGAGACGAAGCGTGGTCGTGCTATGACTTC